>NZ_JBWKEE010000004.1:0-41512 GCF_056435605.1 Streptomyces sp. NPDC043896 | reverse complement strand
GAGCAACTTGGGTGCCTGACCCCCGGACCCCCCCCTGGGGGAGAACTCCGGGGGGGCGGATGGGGGGTCATTCGTGTTGTGGGTCCCTTGGGGTGCGGCGACCCCCCCCCCCCACCACACGCTGCTGTCCGGAGCCGGTGTCACTTGACGCAGGAACCTCCAGTGGGTTGCATACGTTCTGTGATCACATACCGGACATCGGGAGCCGCGTCATGGACCCGGTGATCGTCGTCGGCGCGGGGCCCGTCGGGCTGTCCCTGTCCCTCGCCCTGGCCGGACACGGCGTGCCCAGCGTGCTGCTCGACGAGGGGCCCGGCAAGGACGAGCCCCGGCCCGCCCGCAGCGTCGTCCTGCACTCCGACACCGCCGCCATGGCCCACCGGCTGGGCTGTACGACCCTGCGCGACGAGGGCGCGCAGTACGCGGCCTGGCGCACCATGAGGCGCCGTCAGGAGTCCCGGCGGATCACCTTCGACGGCGCCTTCGAGGGCCAGGGCGCGCCCCTGCACCTGCCGCAGCACGCCCTCGCGCGCGGACTGCGCGCCGCCGCCACCGCGCACCCCCTGGTCCAGCTGGTCACCGGCGCCAAGCTGGACTCCCTGGAGCAGGACGACCACGGGGTCACCGCCCGCACCCGGGGCGCCGAGAGCGCGTGGTGGCGCGGCAGCCACCTCGTCGGCTGTGACGGAGCCCGCTCCACCGTGCGCAAGCTGCTCGGCATCCGCTTCCCCGGCCGGACCGCCGTCGAGCGGCACGCCGTGGCGGCGCTCCGCGCGGAACTGCCCTGGCCGGGCGAAGCGTTGCTGCACCGCAGCCCGCCGACCGGGCCCGAGGAGATCACCGCCCGGCCGCTGCCCGACGGGGTGTGGCGGCTCGACTGGCTGCTGGCCGCCCGCGGGGAACTCGTCACGCCCGACACGCTGGTCACCCTGATCCGGGACACCCTGGCCCTGTGGTGCGGCGGCACGACTCCCCCGTACGACCTCATCGACACCGGGGTGCACACCCTGCACCACCGCCTGGCCCTACGCTTCCGCGACGGCCGGGCCTTCCTCGCCGGCGACGCCGCGCACCTGCTGGGCGCGCTCGGCACCCAGGGCGTCGAGGAGGGGCTGCGCGACGCGGAGAACCTCGCCTGGAAGCTGGCCCTGGCCTGGCACCAGGGAGCCTCCGAGGCCCTGCTCGACAGCTACGAGGGCGAACGCCGCACCGCCGTGGCCGCCCGGCTGCGCGCCGCCGACCAGGCCATGCCCGTCCTGCGCGGCGGGAGCGGCCTGCGCACCCTGCTCCCGGGGTCGGGGCGGTCCGCCGAAACCCTGCTGACCGACGGGCACCTGGGCCGGGGCCCGCTGGGCGCGCAGCCCGTGTACGCCGCGCCGGTGGCCGTGCGCGAGGTCCCGACGGCGACGGAGCCGGGCGGGCCCGTGGCGAACGTCCCCGTGACCGCGCCCGACGGAGCCACCGTCCCGCTGCGCGACCTGCTGGGGCGGGGCCGGCTGCTGGTGCTGCTGGTCGCGCCGGGCACCGGGGTGTGGGACCGGCGGCACTGGGTGGGCGCCGGGGTGATGCCCCGGCTCGCGGCGGCCGTGACCGCGCTGCCGGTCCCGGCCGACCTGCTGGTCGCCGACGCCTACCCGGGGGCGCCGGCGCACACCGTGCTCCTGGTACGCCCGGACGGGCACCTGGCGGCCACCTTCGCGGGCGTCCGGCCGGCCGAACTGTACGAGGCGGCCGACGCCGTCCGTGCGGGCGCCCCGGCGGGCGCTCCCGCCACACCCGCCCCTGTGATCGATTGACCGCTCTCGGGGGCGCGTGGTTCACTCGCGGACATGACCGGCAACGACGTACGCCTGTGGCGGAGGGTCCACATGGACCTGCTCCGCTACGCGGGCTGCGTGTGTCGCCCCTCCTGCTGATTCGCCTTCCCTCCGCGCGCCCCTGAGCCCTCACCGGCCCGCGCGCGCACCTTCGCGAACCCCAGGACGGTCACCTCCATGCCTTCCCCCCTGCCCACCCACGCCCCTGCCCGCCCGGCGTCCGCCCCGACGGCGGCGGAACTCCTCGACTTCGCCCTGCGCACCGCCGCCGACCCGGCGGTCGTCGACTCGCTCCCCCTCGACCCGGAGGGCCGCACCTGGATCCGGCTCGACGGGCCGGGAGGCAGCGAGGCCTGGCTGATCGGCTGGCCGCCGGGCACCGGCACCGGCTGGCACGACCACGCCGAGTCCCGGGGCGCGTTCGCCACCGCGCGGGGCCGGCTGACGGAGCACTCCCTGACGGTGCGGCTGCCCGCGGAGGGCTGGCAGAGCCTGGAACTGGCCCCCGGCGTGGACCGCACCCGCAGCCTCGGCGCGGTGACCGGGCGCGCCTTCGGCGAGCACCACGTCCACGAGGTGCTCAACGAGTCCGCTTCGGAGCACGCCGTGTCCGTCCACGCGTACTACCCGCCGCTGCCGCTGATCCGCCGGTACGGCCGCAGCGGTCCGGTGCTGCGGCTGGAGCACGTCGAGCGTCCGGCGGACTGGCAGTGAGCGCGGTGGGCGTCGACGAGCTGCTGGAGCGGGTCCGGGCGACGTACGACCGGGTCGGGCCGCAGGAGGCGTACGAGGCCTCGCTGGACGGGGCCCTGCTGGTGGACATCCGCTACCAGGCCCTGCGCGAGCGGGACGGGCTGATCCCGGGGGCGGTGGTCGTCGAGCGGAACGAACTGGAGTGGCGGCTGGACCCCTTGGGCTCCCACCGGCTCCCGGAGGCCGTCTCGCACGACCTGCGGGTGGTGGTGGTCTGCAACGAGGGCTACGCGTCCTCGCTGGCCGCGGTGTCGCTGCACGCGCTGGGGCTCCACCGGGCGACGGACCTCACGGGCGGCTTCCAGGCCTGGCGCGGCGCCGGCCTCCCGGTCGCACCGCCGCAGTCCTGACTCCGGTACGGGTGCTGCGCGCCCGTCACCTCACGCACGCCGGCGGGGCTGGAGGATCCAGCCCCGCCGGCGTTCTCTTGAGGCGCGGGGTCCGGGGCCCCGGGCCCGGTCAGGACTTGGAGGTGGCCACCTCCACCGGGCGGAGCCGGAGCGCGGCCCGTCCCGGGAGGGCCGTGGCGGTCAGCGCCAGCAGCCCGGCCGCGCCGATGACCACCGCGTACACCAGCGGCAGCACCGCCGGCGCCGCCACACCCGTCATGCCGACGCTGAACGCCGTCAGCACGGCCAGCGAGATCCCCGACCCCAGCACCGCCCCGATCAGCAGGACGGCCAGCGTCTCCGTACGCAGCATCCGCAGGACCTGCCGCCGCTTCGCCCCGGCCAGCCGCAGCATCGCGAACTCCCGGAAGCGCTCGGTGGTGGACATCGCCAGGGTGTTGACGACCGCGATGGCGGTGAAGGCCAGTACCAGGCCCATGGCCAGCAGGTTGATCTCCGCCCCCGCCGCCTGCCGCTCCGCCCGCACCGCGTCGGCCTCCGCCGCGGACAGGACCGCCGTCCCGGGGGCGGCCAGCCGCTCCCGGCCGACCGACGGCTCCGCCGCGACGAGCACGCTGCCGGCGAGGGGGTTGTCCACGTGCGCGGCGACCAGCCCGTGGGGCAGGGTCAGGTCCCCGAAACCGAGCCCCTTCGCGTACACGGCGGACACCGTCAGGGTCACCGGCGTCCCGTCGCCCAGCGTCAGCTTCAGCGGGCTGCCGGGTTCCAGTCCCAGCTGGTCGGCGGCGAGTTCGCTGACGGCCGCGCTGCCCTCGCCGAAGCCGTCCAGGCTGCCCCGCGTGACACCGGGGTCCCAGGTGCGGGTGAGGCCGGCCGGGGTGACCCCCTGGGCGGCGTACTTGGTCAGCCCGACCCGTACCGAGGTGTGCACGATCTCGGTCGCCGCCGTGACGCCCGGGGTGCGGCGGATCCGCTCGGCGGTACCCGCACTCACGCCGGGCCCCTGCGCGGTGACGACCCACTGGGCCCTGACCCCTTCACGGGCCTGGGCTCGGGCCGCGTCGCCGAGGGTGGGGGTGACGAAGAGCACGGTGCAGGTCATGCCGATCAGCAGCGTGAGCGGGGTGACGGCGGAGGCCATGCGGGTGGCGTTGCCGCGCAGGTTCGCGGTGGCGAGGCGGCCGCCGGGGCCGGTCAGCCGCAGCGGTCCGGCGAGCAGCACGGTGGCGAGCCGGACCAGCAGCGGCCCGAGCAGCGACACCGCTCCGGCCAGCACCACCACGGCGAGGAAGGTCACCGGGGTGGAGGCGGGCTCGGTGCGCAGCGAGCCGAGTACGACGACCAGCACCGCTCCCCCGGCCAGCAGGAGCAGTCCCGCCACGGTCCGGATCCAGGCGGGGCGCCCCCGCTCGACGGCGGCTTCGGCGAGTGCCTCGGCGGGGCGGATGCGGGCGATCCGGCGTCCGGTGATCCGTGCGGCCCACGCTCCGAGGAGGCCGGCTCCGACGGCGGCGAACATCGGGAACACCCCGGCGGTGCGCTCCAGGGTGGCCGGGATCACTCCGCTGCCGACGAAGCGGCCGTGCAGCCAGGCGGCCAGCGGCAGTCCGGCGAGTGAGCCGGCGATCCCGGCGGCCAGGCCGACGAGCAGCGCCTCGCGGCCGATCATGCGGCGGAGCTGCCTGGGGGTGGCGGCGATGGCCCGCAGCAGGGCGAGTTCGCGGTAGCGCTGCTGGACGGAGAGGGCGAAGGTGCCGACGACCACGAGGATCGCGACGAGGAGCGAGGTGCCGCCCATGGCCCCGCCCATGGAGACCAGCTTGGTCCGTGCTCCGGCGGCGTCGAGGAATTCGACCGGGCCGCGCGCGTCCCCGGCGGCGACCCGCGCGGTGGCGCCCTGCGGGGTGGCGGCCAGGGCCCGGCCGACCTCTCCGGCCAGCTGGGCGGCGTCGGTTCCGGGCCGGGGCAGGACCCCGACGGCGGTGACCTGTCCGGTGCGGGCGGCGAGCCGTTCGGCTTCGGTGTCGCTGAAGAACAGCGAGGTCTGGTGGCCGAGGTCGCCGTGGGCGGTGCGTGCGATGCCGCTGACGGTGTAGCTCTTCGGGTCGCCGGTGGCCTGTACGGTCAGCCGGGCTCCGGCGGCCAGTCCCGCGCGGGCGGCGAGGGCGCGGTCGATGACGACCTCGTCCGCGCCCTGGGGGGCGCGGCCTTCGGCGAGGGTGAAGGGGGTGAGGACGGCGGAGGTCCAGGCGTGCCCGTACGAGGGCTTCGCCGCGTCGCCGGGCGTCTCCAGGAGGGGGACGGCCTGGAAGGTCAGCTCGGGGACGGCCCGTTCGACGCCGGGCACGGAGCGGACGGTGTCCACGGCGGAGGCCGGGAGCCAGGCCCGCTCGGCGACGGGCTTGGCCTTGTGCTTGGTCTTGGTCTTGCCCTTCTTCTCCTTGACCGTCGTCTGGTGGACGTTCTGGTCGGCGGAGACGACCACCGGGGTGCCGGCGTAGCGCTCGGTGGCGATCCGGCCGCGGAGGCCGGTCTCCAGGAGGGTGCCGCAGGCGGTGATCAGGGCCGCCGCGCAGAGGAGCGCGACGAAGGCGCCGAGGAAGCCGGCTTTGCGGTCCCGGACGGTCTGAAGGGCGTAACGCAGCATCATGCGGTCAACTCTGGCCGCGAGCCGGTTTCCGGGCACTGGAGCGCTCCGGCGTCCTCGTGCGGGGGCTACCCCCACCCCCGGGGAGCCGTACCCGGCGCCGGCACCCGTTCGCTCCGGCTGCGGCCCGGAACCCCGCGCCGGATCCACCGCGCCGGGGCTCGGGTCCGGGTCCCGGGTCCCGGCCCGGCCGGGCTCGATGCGGCCGGGCTCGATCCGGCCCGGCTCGGTGCGGCCGGGCTCGATCCCGGCCCGGCTCGGTGCGGCCGGGCTCGGTGCGGCCCGGCTGCCGCTCAGTCCCCGGGGTACCCCAGGTCGTCGGCGTCCTCGCCCTCGGTCTCCAGCGCGCGCCGGACCACCCGCAGGGCCATGCCCTCGGGGTATCCCTTGCGGGCGAGCATGCCGGCGAGGCGCCGGATCCGCCTGTCCCGGTCCAGGCCGCGGGTGCTGCGGAGCTTGCGCTCCACGAGTTCCCGGGCGGTCTGCTCCTCCTGCTCGGAATCCAGCTGTTCCAGCGCCTCCTGGACGAGGGTGGTGTGCACCCCCTTGGTCCGCAGCTCCTGCGCGAGCGCCCGGCGGGCCAGGCCCCGGCCCCGGTGCCGGGACTCCACCCAGGCGTCGGCGAAGGCGGCGTCGTCGATCAGGCCCACTTCCTCGTACCGGGAGAGGACCTCCTGCGACACCTCCTCGGGGATGCCCCGCTTCGCCAGGGCCTCCTCGAGCTGCCGTCGGGTGCGCGGCATCCCGGTGAGCAGGCGCAGGCAGATCGCCCGCGCCTGCTCCTCGGGACTCTGGGGCGGCAGCTCCTGACGGCCCTCACGGCCGCCGCGCGTACCGCCCCTCTCCTGCTCCCGCACGGATCAGCTCTTGGCGACGGCGGCCTTGGCCGTCGTCTTGGCCTTCGACGCGGGGGCGGGGACACCGGCCGCGGCGTCGGCGGCCGGAGCGGCGGCGGGCTCGTCGCCCTCGCCGTCCTTGCGGACGCCCACGCCGAGCTTCTCCTTGATCTTCCGCTCGATCTCGTTGGCGAGGTCGGGGTTGTCCTTCAGGAAGTTGCGGGCGTTCTCCTTGCCCTGGCCCAGCTGGTCGCCCTCGTACGTGTACCAGGCGCCGGCCTTGCGGATGAAGCCGTGCTCCACACCCATGTCGATCAGGCCGCCCTCGCGGCTGATGCCCTGGCCGTAGAGGATGTCGAACTCGGCCTGCTTGAACGGCGGCGCGACCTTGTTCTTGACGACCTTGCAGCGGGTGCGGTTGCCGACCGCCTCCGTGCCGTCCTTCAGCGTCTCGATGCGACGGATGTCGATGCGCACGGAGGCGTAGAACTTCAGCGCGCGGCCACCGGTGGTGGTCTCCGGCGAGCCGAACATCACACCGATCTTCTCGCGGAGCTGGTTGATGAAGATCGCGGTGGTCTTGGACTGGTTGAGCGCACCGGTGATCTTGCGGAGCGCCTGGCTCATCAGGCGGGCCTGGAGACCCACGTGGGAGTCGCCCATCTCGCCCTCGATCTCCGCGCGCGGCACGAGCGCCGCGACGGAGTCGATGACGATCAGGTCGAGCGCGCCGGAGCGGACCAGCATGTCGACGATCTCGAGCGCCTGCTCGCCGGTGTCCGGCTGGGACAGGATGAGGTTGTCGGTGTCCACGCCGAGGGCGCGGGCGTACTCGGGGTCGAGCGCGTGCTCGGCGTCCACGAAGGCCACCGTGCCGCCGGCCTTCTGCGCGTTGGCCACGGCGTGCAGGGTCAGGGTCGTCTTGCCGGAGGACTCCGGGCCGTAGATCTCGACCACGCGGCCGCGCGGCAGACCGCCGACGCCGAGGGCGATGTCCAGCGCGGTCGACCCGGTGGAGATGACCTCGATGGGGTCGTTCGGCTTGTCGCCGAGGCGCATGACCGCACCCTTGCCGAATTGCCGTTCAATCTGTGCGAGCGCGGCGTCGAGAGCCTTCTCGCGGTCGGTGCCTGCCATGGGTTCCACCCGGTTTGCTTGAGTCGATCGCTTCACGCCATTGACGCTAACGCCTGCCACTGACAATGCGCTCCCACGCCCGTTTCGGCTGTGGATAACCCATCAGAATGGATGTTCGATTTCCCTGTCAAGCGAGCCACGCCCGCACCGGGAGGGGCGCCCGGGCGCCGCCGCGGGAGACGGCTACAGTGCGGCGCGGATCGTCCCTGATCCACTCACCGCCGGGGGGCCCACATGCGCGAGCACCACCTCTCCACCTCTCCGTCGCACCGGCGGCCGACGGCCGCCCCCTGCGAGGACGCCCCGACGGCGTACGCGCAGGACCCGGGATTCCGGGCCGGGGACGTGCTGTCGGTCGCGTGTGCGTTCACCCCGGCCCGGGTCGAGCGGGGCCTGGAGCGCGACTGCGTCGCCGTGCGGTGGCCGTGGTGGGACATCGACACCGGCAGCCCGTTCTACGACTGGAACGGGATCGTCGCCCTGGGCGTCGAGCGGGAGGGCTCCCTCATCCCCGAGGCGGAGGTGGAGCTGTTCCGGACCGACCCTCCGCCCGGGCGCCTGGAGGCCGGGGACACCTGTCTGGTCGGGGTGCCTCCGACGGTGGTGCACGTGACGTGCGTCGACGTCCACGACCCGCCGGAGGACAGGGGCTGGCTGCCGCGCCCCGGGATGACGGTGTCCGTGCTGCCCCTGGGCCTGTCCTACCGGGAGTTCCCGGACGGCAGCCACCTCGACGGCTGGGGGTACGGCCTGCACCCGGACAACGGGATCCCCTACACCTACGAGCTGCTGCTGCGCCCGTACGCGTTCCTGGAGCCGGGTGACGAGGTCGCCGACGCCGGGGGGCGGGCCTGGCTGTTCGAGGGGCCCTGGGAGTGGACCCCCTTCGACGGGGAGCCGCCGGGGGCCGGCCCCGAGTGGCCGCTCGCCCTGCTGACCCGCGCGGGCCTGCCGTGCCCGGCCGAGGGCGAGGCCGGGCCCGGATACGCCGACGCGGTGGCGGTGGGCACGGCCACCGCCACCGGCTCCCACCAGGAGACCGTCCGGCACTGGATGTCCGTCACCGGGTCCTCGCCCACGCCGTAGCGGCGGGCGCGGCCCCGGCGCCGACGGGCCGGGGACCGCGGCCGCGGCCGCGCGGCGCGGGGTTACGGCTTCGGCACGGCGCAGCCGGGTCGGCTCAGGTCGATCTGGCTGCCGGGGCCGATGCAGGGCACGAGGGTGTAGGTCTGCTGGGCGTAGTTGATGCCCTGCCGGACCGTGACGTTGCCGCTCTCGTCGACCTCGCACGGGTTGTTGTCGGTGCAGCGGCCGCCGCTCTCGTTGCCCGTGTTGTTGACGGCGACGACCTTGCCGGTGGCGGTGTCTATCACGGGCGATCCGGAGGTGCCGCCGATGGTGTTGCAGGACGGGGTGTAGCGGACCGAGTCCTTCCAGGTCCAGGCACCCTCCTTGAGCCGGTACGCGAACCCGTCGATGGCGCAGCTGTAGGTGCGCTTCCAGTACCCGGAGACGACCTTGACTGACGAACCCTGCGCCGGGCGGGTGTCGTTGAGGGTCAGGGCACCGATGCCGTACTGGCTCTGGATCTGCGCGTACGTCTTGGTCAGCTGGTAGAGCGAGACGTCGGTGTCCGTCATCGTCCCGTAGGCGAGTTTGCCGGCGCGCAGCGTGGCGACCTTCGCGCCCGAGGCGTTGAGCAGGGAGAACGTACGGCTGGACGCCCTGTTGACGAGGACCTCGCCGGCCGCCGGGAAGCCGGTTTCCAGGCAGTGCCCGTTGGACAGGACCAGCGCGGGGTCGCCCGGCTGGGAGTCGGGGGTGCGGACGACCGAGCCGGAGCAGTTGCTGAGCGCGACCGTGCCCGCGTAGGTGACCGCGACGGCGGGCGCGGTGTCGGTTGCCGAGGCCATGGCCGGGGCCGCCGCCACTCCGGTCAGGAGTAACGAGAGCGCGAGGCCGGCGAGAGGCTTGTGCATGTGGGGGGTCCCCTCTGGTGAGGATGCGACCGAAGATCCTTCGGTTGTCATGTGCATTCTCAAACCGGAGCGGGCCGGCCCACAAGAGGGCCTTCCCCGTGGGAGATCCGTCCATCCGGCCCCCGGAAGGGCGGACAGAATCGCCCGTTCCGCCACCCCGCGACGCGGACCGGCCGCGGCCGGGCCGGCGACGCCTCAGACCCGGCCCACCGCACGGCACCTGACGGGCCGCCGGGGCCGCGAGGCCCGCGCCCCGGCCCTTCCGCCCCGGCTCACCACCAGTACACGGGGTAGCGCACCGCACCCCGCCGGGCCCGCGAGGCCGCCATCCCGGCCAGCACCAGCAGCAGCGCCGCCCCCGTCAACAGCGGTACGAACACCAGCGGATCCGGCGCCTGGAGCACCACCACCACGGTGGTCGCCGCCGCCGGCGAATGCGGGGTCCGGGCCAGGGTCATCACCCCCACCGCCACCCCCGCCCCCAGCGCCGCCACCCACGGCGCGTCCCCCAGTGCCGCCAGTCCGAGGTAGCCCACCGCCGCGCACAGCAGGTGCCCCCCGACCACGCCGCGCGGCTGGGCCAGCGGCAGCGCGGGCACCCCGTAGACGATGGCTGCGCTCGCCGCGATCGGCGGGATCAGCACCGGCTCGTGCAGGACGGCGCCGATGCCGACGAGCACCAGCAGCGCGGCCGCCGCGACCCCGCCGCTGTGCAGGGCGGTGACCCGGGCGGGCGACGCGGGCGCGGGGGCCCGTCCCGCCAGCGAGTTCGGGAGGGCCGGGCGGGCGCGGCCGAGCGCCTTCGCGGCCCGGCCCGTACGGGTGCCGCTCGTGTCCACACTCATGGGGGCCAGGTCTACGCGCCGCCCGCATCCCGGCCCTATACGGGAGCCACACCCCCACCCCGGGCCCCGCCCGCACCCACGACACAGGTGACAACCACTGGTTGACACCCCCTGGGTGTCAACCTAGGGTTGCACTCATGACGAACCCTTCGGTGGAACCCGTTCGCATGACCAACCCGGTACGCCTCGACGACCTGATCGAGGCCATCAAGAAGGTCCACACCGACACCCTCGACCAGCTCAGCGACGCCGTCGTCGCCGCCGAGCACCTCGGGGACGTCGCCGACCACCTCATCGGCCACTTCGTCGACCAGGCCCGCCGCTCCGGCGCCTCCTGGACCGACATCGGCCGCAGCATGGGCGTCACCCGCCAGGCGGCCCAGAAGCGCTTCGTCCCCAAGGCGGACAAGGACGGCGACCCCGGCCTCGACCCGAACGCGGGCTTCGGACGCTTCACACCCCGCGCCCGCAACGTCGTCATGTCCGCCCAGAACGAGGCCCGCGCCGCCGGCAACACCGAGATCCGCACCGAGCACCTGCTCCTCGGGCTGCTCGCCGAACCGGAGGGCCTGGCCGCCCACGTCCTCACCAGCCGGGACGTCACCCCCGAGGCCGTGCGCGCGGCCGCCACCGCCACCCTGCCCCCGGCGGCGGCGGAGGTCCCCGACCTCATCCCCTTCGACGCGAACGCCAAGAAGGCCCTGGAGCTCACCTTCCGCGAGGCCCTGCGCCTGGGCCACGGCTACGTCGGCACCGAGCACATCCTCCTCGCGCTGCTGGAGCTGGAGAACGGCGAGGGCCCGCTGAGCGCCGCCGGACTCGACAAGGCCGCCGCCGAGGCGACCGTCACCGAAGTCCTCGCAGCCGTACTCGACGGGGACGCGGCGCAGTAGCCTCCTCGGCCGCCCCGCCCGTCAGCTCGTACCTCTTCACGTACACGCCGAGGAAGGCCTGCAGGGTGGCGACGGCCGGGATCGCGATGAGCGCCCCGACCGCGCCCAGCAGCGCGGTGCCGGCGACGACCGAGCCGAAGGCCACCGCGGGGTGGATGTCCACGGTCTTCGAGGTCAGCTTCGGCTGGAGGACGTAGTTCTCGAACTGCTGGTAGACCACCACGAACCCGAGGACGTACAGCGCGTCCCACGGATCGGCGGCGAAGGCGATCAGCATCGGCAGCGCACCCGCCAGGTAGGTGCCGATGGTGGGGATGAACTGGGAGACCAGCCCCACCCACACCGCGAGCGCGGGCGCGTACGGCACGTCGAGCACCGCGAAGAGGACGTAGTGCGCGAGGCCCGAGATGAGGGCCATCAGCCCGCGCGAGTACAGGTAGCCGCCCGTCTTGGCCACGGCGATCTCCCAGGCCCGCAGCACCTCGCGCTGCTTGGCGGGGGGCAGTACGGAGCACAGCGCGCGGCGCAGCCGCGGCCCGTCGGCGGCGAAGTAGAAGGAGAACAGGAAGACCGTCAGCAGCCGGAAGAGCCCGCCGAGCACGGTGGTGGAGACGTCGAGCACACCGCTGGCGCTGTTCTGCACGTACTTCTGGAGCCATTCGGAGTGCAGCAGGCTGTCCTGGATCTCCAGCCGGGACAGCTCGGTGTGGAAGGTACGGTTGATCGCGTCGATCACCGAGTCGAGGTAGCCGGGGAAGCCCGCGACCATGTCGATGATCTGCCCGGCGAGCATCGAGCCGAGCAGCGCGAGGAATCCCGCGCTCGCGACGAACACCCCGAGGAACACGAGGAAGGTGGCGAGCCCGCGGCGCATGCCCCGGGCCGCCATCCTGGCCACGGCCGGTTCGATGGCGAGCGCGAGGAAGAACGCGATCAGGATGTTGACGAGCAGCCCGATCAGCTGGTGGAAGGCCCAGCTGCCGAGCTGGAAGCAGGCGACGAGGGCCAGTACGAGGACCACCGCGCGCGGCAGCCAGCGCGGCATCCGGGCCTCTCCCCCGGCGGGGGCGGCGGGTGCGGGGCCCTCGGGCCCGCCGCCCGAGCCTGCGGCCGGAGCGGTGCCCGGGGCGCTCTCCCCGCCAGGGCCGGCCCCGTCCAGCGGCGGGGTGGCCGGCCCGGCCTGGTCCGGGAGGCCCGGATGTCCTGCGTCCCGCGGGTGTTCGGGCCGGTCGTCGGTCGTGCTGTCTGTCGCTGCCACGCCGTCCAGTCTGTCCCACCGGCCGCCCGGACCACGAAGCCGCCCGCGAAGCCGCCCGCGAAGCCGCCCGCGGCGCGGCCGGCGGCGTCAGCGCAGCGAGGCCGGCACGTCCATCGCCGAACACACCGCGCGCCACACGTCCTTGGTCTCCCAGCCGGCGTCGAGCGCCTGGTGGACGGTGCGTCCGCCCAGTTCGGCCATCACGTGGTCCCTGGCGAAGGACTCGGCGTAGGCCGCACCGAAGTGCTCGGCCATCCGCTCCCAGAAAATCGTCAACCGCATGCCACCAGTATCCCGCCCCGGAGAGTGCACCGGCCCCGTTGCTCCCCTGCGCCCCCGTGCGCGCGCCCTACGGTGTCACGCATGCCTGGAGACGAAGCTTCCGCGCCGGCCCCACCGAGCCCGGCGGCCCCCTCGGCCCCCTCCTCCGCCCCCTCGACCCCGCTGGCCCGCGCCGAGCAGTTCGTCTGGCTCACGGCCCGGGTGCTGGAGCAGCGGCGGTTCGCCTTCCACTTCCTCGGCGGGGATCCCGACGCCGTGGACGCCGCCCTCGGCTCCTACCTCGGCGACGACGGCGGCTACGGGCACGCCCTCGACCCGGACCTGCGCGGTCCGCTGAGCCAGCCCCTGCACACCGCGCACGCCCTGCGGATCCTCGACGGCCTCGGCCGGTGCGCCGGGCAGCGCATCGAACGGCTCTGCCGTCACCTGACCCGGATCTCCACCCCGGAGGGCGCGCTCCCGCTGGTCCTCCCGGGCCCGCGCGACTACCCCGCCGCCCCCTACCACCCGGTGTGCGACGACCCGCCGGGGGCGCTGCTGACCACGGGCCCCGTCGTCGGGGTGCTGCACCGCAACCGGATCTGGCACGCCTGGCTCTTCCGGGCCACGGACTTCTGCTGGGAGCGGGTCGAGGCGCTGCGCACCTGGCACCCGTACGAGGTCCAGAGCGCGGTGGCCTTCCTCGACGGCGCCCCCGACCGGGCGCGCGCGGCGGCCGCCGCCGACCGGCTGGGGCGGCTGGTGCGCGCGCGGCGGCTGGCGGTGCTCGAACCGGACCGGCGCGCGGAGTACCCGACGGCCCCCGGCTACGCGCCGGGGGAGCAGCTGTTCCCGCACGACTACGCGCGGCGGCCGGAGTCGCTGGCCCGGAGCTGGTTCACCGACGAGGAGGTGCGCGGCTCGCTGGACTTCCTCGCGGCGGAGCAGCAGCCCGACGGCGGCTGGCCGGTGCGCCGCCGGGCCTGGGCACCGGGCAGCTCGCTGGAGCGGCGGCCGATCGCCACCCTGGAGGCCCTGCTGACCCTGCGGGCGTACGGGCGGCCGCTGGGGGCGCCCGCCGGGGGCGGCGCGGTCAGCCTCCCAGCGCCCGGACGCCCGCGGTGACCACCACGGCCGCGCCGACGACCAGCAGGAAGGGGGCACGCAGCAGCAGCGCGACGCCGGCGGCGGCGAGACCGGCGGCCCGGGCGTCGAGGACCAGCTCCTGGCCGGTGCTGAAGGTCTGCTGGGCGGTGAGCGCGGCGAGCAGCGCCACGGGCAGCAGGGCGGAGAGCCTGCGCACCGCGGGCCGTTCCAGGGCCCCGGCGGGCACGAGCAGTCCGGCGAGCTTGACGGCGTAGCATCCGGCGACGGTGAGGCCGATGGCGATCCAGACGTTCACGAGCGCTCTCCCTCCGGCGATCGGCGGCCCTTCATCCACAGCACCGCGGGGGCGGCCAGCGCGGCGATCAGTACGGGCACCCCGGCGGGCAGGACCGGCAGGAAGCCGAGCCCGAGCACCAGGGCGAGGGCGGCGACGGCCCGCTCGGTGGCGCTCTTGAGCATCGGGGCGAGCAGCGCGAGGAACACGGCCGGCCCGGCGGCGTCCAGTCCCCAGGCGGCGGTGTCGCCGATGGCCTCGGCGCCGAGCGCGCCCAGCAGGGTGGTGAGGTTCCACAGCACGAAGAGGGTCAGCCCGGTCACGGTGAAGCCGAGCCGGGCCGACCTGCGGTCGGGCTGGGCCAGG
Organism: Streptomyces sp. NPDC043896; assembly: GCF_056435605.1. Taxonomy (NCBI): domain Bacteria; kingdom Bacillati; phylum Actinomycetota; class Actinomycetes; order Kitasatosporales; family Streptomycetaceae; genus Streptomyces; species Streptomyces sp. NPDC043896. Next base: position 26,989 of record NZ_JBWKEE010000004.1, on the reverse strand, counting down.
GCCACGGCGGTGGTCTCGTCGATCACCCAGTGCGCGGCGAGGGGCCGGACGGCCTTCGGCAGCGCCAGCAGCTGCGACAGCCGCAGCCCGTAGAAGGCGTTGCGGGTGCCGAGGAAGAAGGCCCCGGCGGCGGCGGTGAACGGGTTGCCGCCCGCCGCGAGTGCTCCGACCAGCGCGAACTGCGAGGCGCCGGTGAAGACGAGCAGGCTCAGCACACAGGCCTGGAGCACGCTGATCCCGGCCCCGGCCGCGGTCACCCCGAAGGCGAACCCGGACAGCCCGACGGCCACGCCGACCCCGAGCGAATCCCGTACGACGGCGGCCCCCGGCCGCCCCTCGACCCCGTCGGGGGTCTCCCTCACAACCCTCTGATCCGTTTCCACCCCGCGAAGGTAGGCGGGCGGGCACCCGGCGGTCTTGTACGTTCTTGCGCGCTCGCGGCCCGGCCCCGGCGGCGCACCCGCCGGCTACCCGAGTCCCCCGGTGTCCACGGGCCGGGACCAGCCGGCGCGCTCCCGCCGGTAGGCGCCCGGCGGCACGCCGACGATGCGGGTGAAGTGCCGGTTCAGGTGCGGCTGGTCGGTGAAGCCGACGGTGACGGCGGCCTCGGCGGGCGGGGTCCCCGCGTCGAGGAGGCGGCGCGCCCTGCGGACGCGGGCGTCGGTCAGCCAGGTGTGCGGGGGCATCCCGTACCGCTCCCGGAAGGCGCGCAGCAGCGCGAAGGGGCTCGTCCCCAGTCCGGCCGCGAGCTGCTCCAGCGAGGGCGGCTCCGCCATGCGTTCCTCCAGTACGGCGCGGGCCCGTTCGGCGTCGGCTGATGCCGCGCCGCGGACGGTACGGGCGGCCAGCGGGCCGGCGTGCCTGCTCAGCATCCGGGCGACCACGCCCCGCAGCAGGGTGTCGGCGGCCAGCGCGTTCCCGGCCTCGGCGGCCCGGTGCACCTCGGTGATGGCCCGCGCGCCCTGCGCGTCGGCGACCATGTCGGCGGTGAAGCCGGGGGTGCCGCGCGGGGTGGCGATCTCGGCGGCGACCTCGGCGATCAGCTCCCGCGGGGAGTAGAGGGTGGCGTACGCCCAGCCTTCGGGCACCCCGGCGCGGGCGGTGTGCGCGACCTCCGGGTTGATCAGCACCACGCTGCCCGGCCCGGCCCGTACGGTGCCGCCGGGCAGGCCGATCTCCTCGACGCCGCCGGTGACGGCGGCGATGACGTACCCGTCGTGGGCGTGGCGCGGGAAGGTGTGGCGCACGTAGTGGGCGCGCAGCAGGTCCAGGCCGGGCAGTTCCTCGTACCGCCAGTGCCGTGCCCACTCCCCGCGTCCGCCGTCCGTCCCCATGTCCTCATTCTGCGCCCCGTCCCGGCGGCGCGTTTGCGCAGGTCGGGTCCGCTGTCAGTGGCGGGGTGCACGATGGGGGCATGGCAGGCGCTGCGCTCGACTCGTTCTCCCCCGCGACCCGCTCGTGGTTCACGGGGGCCTTCCGTACGCCCACCTCCGCGCAGGAGGGCGCCTGGCGGGCCATCCGGGAGGGCTCGGACGTCCTGGTGGTGGCGCCGACCGGTTCCGGCAAGACCCTGGCGGCCTTCCTCGCCGCGCTGGACCGGCTGGCCTCGCAGCCGCCGCCGGCGGAGCCGCGCAAGCGCTGCCGGGTGCTGTACGTGTCGCCGCTGAAGGCCCTGGCGGTCGACGTCGAGCGCAACCTGCGCAGCCCGCTGACCGGGATCCGGCAGGAGTCGGCCCGTCTGGGCCTGCCGGAGCCGGACATCCGGGTCGGGATCCGGTCGGGGGACACCCCGGCGGCCGAGCGCCGGTCGCTGTCGGTGCGGCCGCCGGACATCCTGATCACCACCCCGGAGTCGCTGTTCCTGATGCTGACCTCGGCGGCGCGGGAGGCGCTGTCCGGGGTGGAGACCGTGATCGTGGACGAGGTGCACGCGGTCGCCGGGACCAAGCGCGGCGCGCACCTGGCGCTGTCCCTGGAGCGGCTGGACGAGCTGCTGCCGCGCCCGGCGCGCCGCATCGGGCTGTCGGCGACGGTCCGGCCGGTGGAGGAGGTGGCCCGCTACCTCGCGCCGCGCGGCCGGGTGGAGATCGTGCAGCCGCCGTCCGCGAAGGAGTTCGACCTCTCGGTCGTCGTCCCGGTCGAGGACATGGGCGAGTTGGGGGGTTCCCCCGCCACCGAGGGCCGGGAGGGCGGTGACAAGCCGTCGATCTGGCCGCATGTGGAGGAGCGGATCGCGGACCTGGTGCAGGCGCACCGGTCGACGATCGTGTTCGCCAACTCCCGCCGGCTGGCGGAGCGCCTGTGCAACCGGCTCAACGAGATCGCCCACGAGCGCGCCACGGGCGAGCCGCTCGCCGAGGGCGCCCCGCCCCCGGCAGAGATCATGGCGCAGTCGGGTGCCGCCCTGGGCGCCCCGCCGCTGCTGGCCCGCGCCCACCACGGGTCGGTGTCGAAGGAGCAGCGGGCGCTGGTCGAGGAGGACCTGAAGGCGGGGCGGCTGCCGGCCGTGGTCGCCACCTCCAGCCTGGAGCTGGGCATCGACATGGGCGCCGTGGACCTGGTGGTGCAGGTGGAGTCGCCGCCCTCGGTGGCCTCCGGGCTCCAGCGGGTGGGCCGTGCCGGGCACCAGGTGGGCGCCGTCTCCACGGGCGTGGTCTTCCCCAAGTACCGGGGGGACCTGGTGCAGGCCGCCGTGGTCACCGAGCGGATGCGGACGGGGGCGATCGAGTCGCTGCGGATCCCGTCCAATCCGCTGGACGTGCTGGCGCAGCAGCTGGTGGCGATGACCGCGATGGACACCTGGCAGCTGGACGATCTGCTGGCGCTGGTGCGACGGGCGGCTCCCTTCGCGGCGCTGCCCGAGTCGGCGTTCACCTCGGTGCTGGACATGCTGGCGGGCCGCTACCCGTCGGACGCGTTCGCCGAGCTCAGACCCCGGGTGGTGTGGGACCGGGTGGCCGGGACGATCACAGGGCGGCCCGGCGCGCAGCGGCTCGCGGTGACCTCCGGCGGGACCATCCCGGACCGCGGGCTGTTCGGGGTGTTCCTGGCGGGCGCCGACCCGAAGAAGGGCGGGGGCCGGGTCGGCGAGCTCGACGAGGAGATGGTCTACGAGTCCCGCGTGGGGGACGTGTTCACCCTGGGCACCACCTCCTGGCGGATCGAGGACATCACCCGCGACCGGGTCCTGGTCACCCCGGCCCCGGGGGTGCCGGGCCGGCTGCCGTTCTGGAAGGGTGACCAGCTGGGGCGTCCCCTCGAACTGGGCCGCGCGGTGGGGGCTTTCCTGCGGGAGCTGGGTGCGCTGGCCGACGAGGACGCCCGGCTGCGGCTGCTGGCGGCCGGCCTGGACGGCTGGGCCGCCGACAACGTGCTGGCGTACCTCGCGGAGCAGCGGGAGGCGTGCGGGCACGTCCCGGACGACCGGACCATCCTGGTCGAGCGGTTCCGTGACGAGCTCGGCGACTGGCGGGTCGTCGTCCATTCGCCGTTCGGCGCCCAGGTGCACGCCCCGTGGGCGCTGGCGCTGGGGGCCCGGCTCGCCGAGAAGTACGGCATGGACGCCCAGGTGATGCACGCCGACGACGGGATCGTGCTCCGCCTGCCGGACGCCGACCTGCTCTCCATGGACCTGCTGGACCACGATCCCGCCCGGCCGGCGGCGTTCGAGTTCGACGACGAGCAGGCCCCGCTGGGAGCCGCCGACGTGGCGTTCGACCAGGGCGAGGTGGCGGGGATCGTCACCGACCAGGTGGGCGGTTCGGCGCTGTTCGCGTCCCGGTTCCGCGAGTGCGCGGCGCGCGCCCTGCTGCTGCCCCGGCGCAGTCCGGGCAAGCGCACCCCGCTGTGGCAGCAGCGCCAGCGGGCCTCGCAACTGCTCCAGGTGGCATCGGAGTTCGGTTCCTTCCCGATCGTGCTGGAAGCCGTACGCGAATGCCTCCAGGACGTGTTCGACGTGCCGGGCCTGAGCGAGCTGATGGGGGACATCGAGGCGCGCCGCGTCCGGCTGGTCGAGGTCACCACCCCCGAGCCCTCGCCGTTCGCCCGTTCCCTCCTCTTCGGGTACGTCGCCCAGTTCCTGTACGAGGGCGACTCGCCGCTGGCCGAGCGGCGGGCGGCGGCGCTCTCCCTGGACTCGCGGCTGCTGGCCGAGCTGCTGGGCCAGGCGGAGCTGCGGGAACTGCTCGACGCGGAGGTGCTGGAGGAGCTGGAGCGGGAGCTCCAGTGGCTGACGGAGGACCGGCGCGCGAAGGACGCCGAGTCGGTGGCGGACCTGCTGCGGCTGCTGGGTCCGCTGACGGATGCCGAGCTGGCCGCGCGCGGGGCCGGGGCGGCCTGGCCGTCGGCGCTGGAGGCGGCCCGGCGGGCGATCCGGGTGCGGATCGGCGGAGCGGACCACTGGGCGGCGATCGAGGACGCCGGCCGGCTGCGGGACGCGCTGGGCACGGCGCTGCCGGTCGGGGTCCCGGAGGCCTTCACCGAGCCGGTCAAGGACCCCCTCGGCGACCTCCTGGCCCGGTACGCGCGCACCCACGGGCCGTTCACCACCACCGCGGTGGCCACCCGGCTGGGCCTGGGCGCGGCGGTGACCGAGGGGGCCCTGCACCGGCTGGCCGCGGCGGGCCGGGTCGTGCAGGGCGAGTTCCATCCGGCGGGGATCGGCCAGGAGTGGTGTGACGCCACGGTGCTGCGCAGGCTGCGGCGGCGTTCGCTGGCGGCGCTGCGCCAGGAGCTGGAGCCGGTCCCGCCGGCCTCGCTGGCCACCTTCCTGCCGCAGTGGCAGCACCTGGGCGGTGCCCTGCGCGGGATCGACGGGCTGGCCCGCGCGGTGGAGCAGCTCCAGGGGGCTCCGGTGCCGGCGTCGGCGCTGGAGCGGCTGATCCTGCCTTCGCGGGTGGCGGGCTATTCGCCGACGCTGCTGGACGAGCTGACCACCACCGGGGAGGTGGTGTGGGCGGGTGCGGGGGCCCTGCCGGGCAAGGACGGCTGGATCTCCCTGTACCTGGCGGAGGCCGCTCCGCTGCTGCTGCCCGATCCGCATCCGCTGGAGGCGGGCCCACTGCACCAGGCGGTCCTGGAGAGCCTGTCGGGCGGGTACGGGCTGTTCTTCCGCCAGATCACGCAGTCCGTCCGCGTCCGCCATCCGGAGGCCTCCGATCTGGAGCTGTCCGAGGTGCTGTGGGACCTGGCCTGGTCGGGCCGGCTGACGAACGACACGCTGGCCCCGCTGCGCTCCCTGCTGGGGTCGGGCCGTACGGCGGGCGCCACCGCGCACCGGGCGCGGCGTACGGTGCCGCGCGGCCGGTACGGCAGCCTGAGCGCCTCGGTGTCCCGTACGGGCCCGCCGACGGTCTCGGGCCGCTGGGCGCTGCTGCCCGAGCGGGCCCCCGATCCGACGCACCGGGCCCACGCCCTGGCGCGCACCCTGCTGGACCGGCACGGGGTGGTCACCCGGGGCGCGGTGGCGGCGGAGGGCGTCGAGGGCGGCTTCAGCGCGGTGTACCGGGTGCTGTCGGCGTTCGAGGACAGCGGCCAGGCCCGCCGGGGGTACGTGGTGGAGGGGCTGGGCGCGGCCCAGTTCGCGATGGACGGGGCCGTGGACCGACTCCGGGCCGCCGAGAAGAACCCTCCCCCGCTGGCGGCGGTGGTGCTGGCCGCGGCGGATCCGGCGAACGCGTACGGGGCGGCCCTGCCGTGGCCGGAGCCCCCGGCCGGCGCGGCGCACAAGCCGGGCCGCAAGGCGGGCTCGCTGGTGGTCCTGGTCGACGGTGAGCTGGTGCTGTACCTGGAGCGCGGCGGCAAGACCCTGCTGGCCTGGGCGGATCCCGGGGATCCGCGGCTGGCGGCGGCCACGGAGGCGCTGGCGGCCGGCTCCCGCGCGGGGACGCTGCCGGCGCTGACGGTGGAGCGGATCAACGCGGCGGCGGCGCTGACCTCGCCGCTGGGCCGGGCGCTGGAGGCGGCCGGCTTCCACGCCACGCCGAGGGGACTGCGGCTGCGCAGCTGAGGCCGCGCCGCCGGGAACCCGGCCGCGGGGGGGCGTGGCGTCCGGGTCCGGGCCGCCAAGGCCGCTCCGCCGAGACCGGCCCGCCGGTCCCGCTCCGCCGGGGGCGCGGCCGTCGGGACCGGTCCGCCGGGAGGCCCGGCCCGGCCTCGCCCGGGGAGCCGGTGCGGCCTCCCCCGGGGAGCCGGTGCGGCCTCCCCCGGGGAGCCGGTCCGGTCTCGGCCCGGACACGTATGTCTTGGGCATGTCACGAAACTGCTGCCAGCCGTTCCCCAGGCGCCCCAGAGCTGGCACCGCCGCTTATCCGTGGCTTATCAAAGGTGATCACAGGCACCGCGTTCGGCGGTGCCCCTCCATGGGGGACACGACAGTGAGCACCAAGAGCATGCGCAAAACCACCCTCGCCGCGGCCGGCCTCGCCGTCGCCGGAACCCTCGTCCTGACCGGCTGCAAGGACGGCAACGAGGAGATCCCGGCGGCTCCGGCCGCGCCGTCGGCCGGTTCCTCGGCCCAGCCGAGCGCCCCGGCAGCGGCGCCCAGCTCCTCGGCGAGCGGCTACGACGGCTCGGCGGGTGCCTCCGCCGCCCCGGGCGGTGCGGGCGGCGGCGCGGTGGCCGCGTCCGGCCAGGCCTTCAAGATCGGCGAGGCGGCCACCGTCCCGTTCAGCTACGGCAGCAACAAGGGCGGCCAGCTCGCCCTCACCGTCGCTTCGATCGAGCAGGGCAACCCTGCCGACCTGGAGCCGCTCAAGCTCGGTGACAAGGTCAAGGGGATGATCCCCTACTACATCCGCTACACGGTCAAGAACACCGGCACGACGGACCTGTCGTACTCCTCGGTGGGCCACATCAAGGGCCTGCTCGGCGACGGCAGCGAGGCGCAGGGCGTCTCGATCATCGGCAAGTTCGAGAAGTGCAAGGACGACTCGCTTCCGAAGGGCTTCACCACCGGCCAGACGCAGACCAACTGCGTGATCGCCCTCGCCCCGTCGGCGCAGACCAAGGTCTCCGGCGCCCTGTACTGGGGCAACCCGTACAACAACCTGTCCAGCCCGCCCCAGAAGGGCCTCACCTGGAAGTGACGGGCGGCCAACCGGCCCCTCCCGCCTCCTGACCCCCGGACCCCCTGCGGCGGCATCCCGCCCAGGGGGTTCCGCGCGTCCCCGGGGCCTCGCGGAGGCCGGGCGGGCCGACAATGGCCCCATGCCCGAAGGAGACAGCGTCCACCGCGCGGCGGCCCGCCTGCACGCGGCCTTCGCCGGCAAGCCCCTCACCCACGCCGACCTGCGCGTGCCCCGCTTCGCCACCGCCGACCTCACCGGCCGCACCACCCTCGACGTCACCCCGCGCGGCAAACACCTGCTGGCCCGCCTCGAAGGCGGCCTCACCCTCCACAGCCACCTCGGGATGGACGGCACCTGGCGCCTCTTCGGCCCCGGCGAGAAGTGGCGCGGCGGCCCCGTCTTCGAGATCCGGGCCGTGCTGGCCACCGCCGGGACCACCGCGGTCGGCTACCGGCTCCCCGTCCTCGAACTGCTGCGCACCGCCGACGAGGGCCGGGCCGTGGGCCACCTCGGCCCCGACCTCCTCGGCCCCGACTGGGACCGGGACCGGGCGGCCGCCAACCTCCTGGCCGACCCCGGCCGCCCGCTCGGCGAGGCCCTGCTCGACCAGCGCAACCTGGCGGGTATCGGCAACATCTACAAGTGCGAGCTCTGCTTCCTGGCCCAGGCCACGCCCTGGACCCCGGTCGGCGCGCTCCCGGACCCCGCGGCCACCGTCCCCAGGATCGCGGCCGCCGCCCAGCGCCTGCTGGCGGCGAACGCCGGGCACGGCGGGGCCCGCAACACCACCGGCAGCCGCCACCCCGGCCGGGAGCTGTTCGTGTACGGCCGCGCCCACCGCCCCTGCCTGCGCTGCGGCACCCCGGTCCGCGAGGCCCCGCAGGACGGCCGGCCCACGTACTGGTGCCCCCGCTGCCAGTCCGGCCCGTTCCCGGAGCGTCCCGGTAGTTGACGGCTCGTCAGATGCGCTCGTACCGTCCTGGCATGCCCACACCCACCGCCGCGTACGACCTCACCGGCCGCACCGCGCTCGTCACCGGGGCCGCCGGCGGCATAGGCCGGGCCACCGCCCTGCTGCTGGCCCGGGCCGGCGCCGCCGTCCACTGCGCCGACCGCGACGGACGGGGCCTCGCCGAGACCACCGCCCTGATCGGCAAGGACGGCGGCTCCGCCACCGCCCACCCCCTCGACGTCACCGACCGGGCAGCCGTGCGGGCAGCCGTCACCGCCGCCGGGCCGCTCGACGTCGTCGCCGCGATCGCCGGGATCATGCACACCAGCAGCGTCCTGGAGACCACCGACGAGGACCTCGACCGGGTCCTGGACGTCAACTTCAAGGGGGTCCTGCGCACCTGCCAGGAGGCCGTCCGCGCCATGATCTCCGCGGGCCGCCCCGGCTCGGTCGTCACCATGGCCTCCGGCGCCGTGGACGCCGCCCAGCCCGGCCTCCTCTGCTACAGCGCCGCCAAGGCCGCCGTCGTCCAGCTGACCAGGACCCTCGCCACCGAGAGCGGCCCGCACGGGATCCGCGTCAACGCCGTCGCCCCGGGGTGGATCCGCACCCCCATGACCGCCCGCCACGGCCCGGAGGTGCAGCAGCAGACCGAAGCGGCCATGGTCCGCATGTCCCCGCTGCGCCGGGTCGGGGAGCCCGAGGACATCGCCCAGGCCGTGCTCTACCTGGCCTCCGACGCCTCGTCCTTCATGACGGGCCAGATCCTGCGCCCGAACGGCGGAGTGTCGATGCCCTGGTAGCGCCCGCGGCGCCCCGGGCCCGTCCGGCCCCGCGCACGGGCCCCGGTACGCAGTGCACCGGCAGCAGCCCCAGCCCCCAGCCGCCCACCGCCATCGCGCCCTCCACCGGTCCCGCCTCGGCCGGCGCCAGCACCAGCCGCAGCACGGCCCACCACCACAGCGCCCCCACCGCCAGGGCGAGGGGCGCCGTCACAGGTATGCGCAGCAACCGCCGCACGGCGACCTCCCGGAGGGCCGGTTCCCGGACGGGCCCATCCTCCCGCACCCTCCCCGCCCCCGCACCCAGAACGCCCGGCACAGAGCCCCGTACGCCCCCACCGGCACCCCGCACGCCCCGCGGACGGCAAGGAGCCCCGGCCGGTGCCGTAGGCACCACCCGGGGCTCCCGCCACGCTCATGTACTCGACGGCGCGCTCAAGCGGCTACGACGTTCACCGCTTCCACGGGTGCCTTGATGGTCACCCGCTCGGGTCCGCCCGTGACCGAGGCCACGGAGACCGAATTGAGCATCGGGCGCACCGGTGCCGGCACCGGTTCGCTCGCGGCTGCCGACTGCGCGAGCTCCGCCAGCGACAGCTCGTCACTGACTTCGCGCATCAGCTCGGACATCCGTACGTCCAGCGCGTCGCAGATCGCGGAGAGCAGCTCGGAGGATGCCTCCTTCTGCCCCCGCTCCACCTCGGAGAGATAGCCGAGCGAAACTCGGGCGGACGAGGAGACTTCGCGCAGAGTACGGCCCTGGCGCTGGCGCTGCCGACGCAGCACGTCACCCAGCAGGCGACGGAGCAGAATCATCGGTGGCTCCCTCCTCTGACCGTGTAGCCGTAACCTTCACGCCCCACCGTACCGCCTCGCGCCGCGGCCGTGCGGGGAGCGATGTCGTGTTCACTCAGGGCTGCAAACATCAAATCCCCCCGTTCTGTTCCGTATCCTGCCCCCGCAGATTCTCGCGGAGTTCGCTCGAGAGGAGTTCGAGCACTGTCCGTGCACTCTCCCTACGGATTTCCGTACGGGAGCCGTTCAACCGCAGCCGGGCCGTTTTCCTGCCCGCCGGACCCGCCACGGCGATGAACACGGTGCCCACCGGCTGCCCGTCCTGGGGGTCGGGGCCGGCCACTCCGGTCGTCGCGATCCCCCACGATGCACCCAGCACCCGCCGCACGCCGGCCGCCATCTCCTCCGCGACCTGCGCGTTCACCGCACCTTCGGCGGCGAGCAGCTCCGCGTCCACCCCGAGGACACGGTGCTTCAGTTCAGTGGCGTACGCGGTGACCGAGCCGCGGAACGCGCGCGACGCCCCCGGCACGGCCGTCAGCTCGGAAGCCACCATTCCGCCGGTCAGCGACTCCGCGACCGCGAGGGTCTGGTCACTCTCCGCAAGCAGGCGCAGCACGTCTTCGGCCACTTCCGCCACCCCTGCGGCGCCTTCCGCCGCTTCCGCGGCCCCCGGCGCATCCCCCGCCCCGTGTGTCACTTCGCGGCCCGCTCCGCCGCCAGACCGGCCCGGCGCAGCACCACGGCCTGCCGGATGTAGTCCAAACCGGTGACGACGGTCAGCACGACGGCCACCGCCATCACCCAGAACCGCATGGTCGCCAGCGGCCCGGTCAGCGCGAGCACGTACATGCCCACCGCCGTGCCCTGGGCCAGGGTCTTGAGCTTGCCGCCCCGGCTGGCCGGGATCACCCCGTACCGGATCACCCAGAACCGCATCAGCGTGATCCCGAGCTCGCGGCCGAGGATCACCCCGGTCACCCACCAGGGCAGGTCCCCGAGCCACGAGAGACACACGAGCGCCGACCCCATGATCGCCTTGTCCGCGATGGGGTCGGCGATCTTCCCGAAGTCCGTGACCAGGTTGTACGTCCTGGCCAGGTGCCCGTCGAAGATGTCCGTGATCATGGCGACGGCGAAGGCCGCCCAGGCCAGGGCCCGCCAGACGGGGTCGTAGCCCCCGTCGGCGAGCAGCAGCAGGACGAATCCCGGCACGAGGACGAGCCGGATCATCGTCAGGATGTTGGCGATGTTCCAGAGGCTGGCCTGGTTGACGGCCGCAGTCCCGAGCTTCGTGCCGGGAGCGGGCCGGCGGCCGGTCCCGCCCGCCGCCGATGCCGGGACTCCGGTCATCCGGCCGCCTCCTCGAGTTCCACGCCCAGGGGCTCGGCGACGAGGTCCACGCCCAGGGTGCCGACGACCTTGGCGGTGACGATGCGCCCGGGGACCAGGCCCGCGCCGTCGGTGAAGACGACCTGGCCGTCGGTCTCGGGGGCCTGGTGCGCGGCGCGCCCGTAGGCGCCCTCGCCCTCCTCCGCCTCGTCGAGCGGGACGACGGTCTCCACGAGGACCTCCAGGGTCTCGCCGATCCGCTCCTCCGCGCGCTGCGAGGTCAGCTCCTCCGCGAGCCGCTGCATGTGCGCGAGCCGCTCGGCGATGGTGTCCTCGTCCAGCTTGTCCTCGTAGCCGGCGGCCTCGGTGCCGTCCTCGTCGGAGTAGCCGAAGACACCGATGGCGTCGAGGCGGGCGTGGGTGAGGAAGCGCTCCAGCTCGGCGAAGTCCGACTCCTTCTCGCCGGGGAAGCCGACGATGAAGTTGGACCGGACGCCGGCCTGCGGGGCCTTGGAGCGGATGGTGTCCAGCAGCTCCAGGAAGCGGTCGGTGTCGCCGAAACGGCGCATGGCGCGCAGCACGTCGGGGGCCGAGTGCTGGAACGACAGGTCGAAGTACGGCACGACCTTGGGGGTCGAGGTGAGCACGTCGATCAGACCGGGCCGCATCTCGGCGGGCTGCAGGTAGCTGACGCGGACGCGCTCGATGCCCTCGACGGCTGCCAGCTCGGGCAGCAGGGTCTCCAGCAGGCGGATGTCGCCCAGGTCCTTGCCGTACGAGGTGTTGTTCTCGGAGACCAGCATGATCTCCTTGACGCCCTGCTCGGCGAGCCAGCGCGTCTCGCCCAGCACGTCGGAGGGGCGGCGGGAGATGAAGGAGCCGCGGAAGGACGGGATGGCGCAGAAGGAGCAGCGCCGGTCACAGCCGGAGGCGAGCTTGACCGAGGCGACGGGGCTCTTGTCCAGGCGGCGGCGCAGCGGCGCGCGCGGCCCGGAGGCGGGCGCGAGCCCGTCCGGCAGGTCGGCGGGGGCCGGGGCGGGCTCCTCGGCGGCCGCCTGGGCGTGGCCGGGCAGCGCCACGTCGGCGCTCTGCCGCTCGGCGGGGCTGATCGGCAGCAGCTGGCGCCGGTCGCGCGGGGTGTGCGCCTCGACGCTGCCGCCGCTGAGGATGGTCTGGAGGCGGTTGGAGATGTCGGCGTAGTCGTCGAAGCCGAGCACGCCGTCGGCCTCGGGAAGCGCTTCGGCGAGCTCCTTGCCGTAGCGCTCGGCCATGCAGCCGACGGCGACGACGGCCTGGGTCTTGCCGTGATCCTTGAGGTCGTTGGCTTCCAGCAGGGCGTCTACGGAGTCCTTCTTGGCGGCTTCGACGAAGCCACAGGTGTTGACGACGGCTACGTCCGCGTCGGCGGCGTCCTCGACGAGCTCCCAGCCATCCGCCGCCAAGCGGCCTGCGAGCTCCTCCGAGTCCACCTCGTTACGGGCGCAGCCAAGAGTGACAAGGGCGACGGTACGGCGTTCGGGCATGGACTCAAGACTACTTCGTCCCGGCGCCGCCCCCCGCCCCAAGTCCCCCCACGGCAAGATCCCCGGGGCCGGCGGCGGCTGCCGCCCGGGCTCCCGGGGATCTGGAATTTCTTATTCCGCGCTGGTCAGCCCGCCTGGGCCTGCCCCTGCCGAGGGTCGTCCTTGGTGTAGGTGAGACGTTCGACCTGTCCCGACTCGAACCGCTCCTTGATCTCCTTGCCGTTCACGAACAGCTTGACGGCCCCGGCGTCGCCGAGGACCAGGTCCACCGACTCCTTGTCCGTGAAGGTCTTCGACTCGCCCTGTTCGAGGGTGCCGTCGAAGAGGAGCCGGCCGCTGTGGTCCTTCGCGGAGATCCAGCTCTCGCCGGAGTCGGCCGTCAGGACGACGGTGACGAGGTCCTTGGGGGCCGCGGCGATGGCGCTGTCCGAGGGCTCCGGCTTGGGGGCCTGGGGGCTCGGCGCGGCCGGCTGCTTCCCCGCGGACTGCTTGGGCGCGGGCTTCGGCGAGACGGAACCTTCCGCCACCGGACGCTTGGACTGCTCGTCGCCGCCGCTGAAGGCGGTGAACCCGACGAAGCCGATCACCGCGACGATGGCGGCGACCATGGCCGCGGTCCAGTTGGGCCGCTGCCGCTCGGGACGGATCCGCTCGGCCTCGAACATCGGCGCGGCGGGGGTCGGCGCCGGCCTGCCTCCGTGAGCCGCGTCGTAGCGCTCGACCAGGGGTACCGGGTCGAGGTGTACGGCGCGGGCCAGCGTACGGACGTGACCGCGGGCGTACACGTCGCCGCCGCACCGCGTGAAGTCGTCCTCTTCGATCGCGTGCACGATCGGGATGCGCACACGGGTGGTGGAGCTGACCTCGTCGACGGTGAGCCCGGCGGCGATCCGGGCCTTCTTCAGGGCCGTCCCGATGGACGGCTCTTCGGCGGAGCGCTCGACGATGCGGTCCTCGGGCCGGTCCTCGGACCGGCCGTCGGTCGAAGGCCGCTCTTCTTCGGGGGAGTTGGATTTGCCGATGGACACAAGGGCGCCTTTCGAGCGTGTAGCCACCTGCTGGATGTCCAGTCTAGGGGGGTGACGAAAGGGTGGGGCAACCGGAGGGTCCGCTTCCTACGCCATCCGAATGGCGACGGGAACGGCTTCCGGTGCCTCCCTCAACTTGACGCACGCCCAAGGGAAACGGTTGCCGCCGGATCCGGTGACGATCCGGCCACGATCCCATTCGGTCGGGTGAGCCGGACGGACCCCCGTTCTAGCGGTACGTCCGGGGCCCCCGGGGATTCCGCTTCGCCCGGGACCCCGGTGCCTCCGGGGGCGTCCGGAGGCCTACGGGACCTCCTCGCCGCGGATCACGGCGAGCACCCCGTCCAGCTCGTCGGGCTTGAGCAGGACGTCGCGCGCCTTGGAGCCCTCACTCGGGCCGACGACCCCCCGGGACTCCATCAGGTCCATGAGCCGCCCCGCCTTGGCGAAGCCCACCCGCAGCTTGCGCTGGAGCATCGAGGTGGAGCCGAACTGGGTGGAGACCACCAGCTCCGCCGCCTGGCACAGCAGGTCCAGGTCGTCACCGATCTCCTCGTCGATCTCCTTCTTCTGCTTCTGCCCGACCGTGACGTCGTCCCGGAACACGGGCGCCATCTGGTCCTTGCAGTGCCGCACGATCCCTGCGATCTCCTCCTCCGTGACGAAGGCGCCCTGGAGACGGACCGGCTTGTTCGCACCCATCGGCAGGAACAGCCCGTCACCCTTGCCGATCAGCTTCTCCGCGCCCGGCTGGTCCAGGATGACCCGGCTGTCGGCCAGGGAAGAGGTCGCGAAGGCGAGCCGTGAGGGCACGTTCGCCTTGATCAGACCGGTCACCACGTCCACCGAGGGCCGCTGGGTGGCGAGCACCAGGTGGATGCCGGCCGCGCGGGCCAGCTGGGTGATGCGCACGATCGAGTCCTCGACGTCGCGCGGGGCCACCATCATCAGGTCCGCGAGCTCGTCGACGATCACCAGCAGGTACGGGTACGGGCTGAGCTCCCGCTCGCTGCCCGGCGGCAGCTTGATCTTGCCGTCCCGGATCGCCTGGTTGAAGTCGTCGATGTGCCGGTAGCCGAAGGCGGCCAGGTCGTCGTAGCGCAGGTCCATCTCGCGCACCACCCACTGGAGGGCCTCGGCGGCCCGCTTGGGGTTGGTGATGATCGGCGTGATCAGGTGCGGGATGCCCTCGTAGGCGGTCAGCTCCACCCGCTTGGGGTCGACCAGCACCATCCGGACGTCCTCCGGGGTGGCCCGCACCATGATCGAGGTGATCAGGCAGTTGATGCAGGAGGACTTGCCGGAGCCCGTGGCGCCCGCGACCAGCACGTGCGGCATCTTCGCGAGGTTGGCCATGACGTAGCCGCCCTCGACGTCCTTGCCGAGCGCGACCAGCATCGGGTGGTCGTCCTCGGCGGCGTCCGCGAGCCGCAGTACGTCGCCCAGGTTGACCATCTCGCGGTCGGTGTTCGGGATCTCGATGCCGACGGCCGACTTGCCCGGGATCGGGCTGATGATCCGCACGTCCGGGGAGGCCACGGCGTAGGCGATGTTCTTCGCCAGCGCGGTGATCCGCTCGACCTTCACCGCGGCGCCGAGCGTCACCTCGTACCGGGTCACCGTCGGGCCCCGGGTGAATCCGGTGACCTGCGCGTCCACCTTGAACTCGGTGAACACGTTCGTCAGCGCGGCCACCACCGTGTCGTTGGCGGCGCTGCGGGTCTTGCCGGGGCCGCCCTTCTCCAGCAGGTCCAGCGAGGGCAGCGCGTACGTGATGTCCCCGCGCAGCTGGAGCTGTTCGGCCCGCGGCGGCAGCGGCTGGGCCGGCGGCGGGGTCTTCGTCAGGTCCGGCACCGACAGCGTCCCGGAGGCCGCCGCGGTGCGCTCGTGCGGGGCGTCCGCGTCGTCCGTCGGCAGCACCGCCGCCCGGGGCGGGGCCGGGGCCGGCCGCTCCTCCCGGGCCGGCGGCACCGGAGCGGTGACCTCCACGCCCTCCCCCCGGGCGGAGATCCCCTGGGTGAGGTCGGCGACCAGCGGGTTCGGCGGCAGCCCCCCGTAGACCACCCCGTCCAGCGCGGCCGCCGCCGCCGCGGCCACGTCCACGGCGTCCGGCTCCCGCTCGCCCGGCCGCCCGGCACTCCGCCGGGGCCGGCGCCGGCGGGCCGGCTCCGCCTCCTCGGCCTCGTCCACCGTCCCGTCGGCGTCCCCGGAGGTACGCGCCCGCCACTGCCGGGCGTCGGGCCGGCCGTCGGGGCGGCCCGTGCCCTCCTGCTCCCCGTACCCCTCGTCGTACTCGTTGGGCTGGATGACCCCGAGCCGGATCCCCAGGCGGCGCAGCCGCTGCGGGATCGCGGCGACCGGGGTGGCGGTGACCACCAGCAGCCCGAAGACCGTCAGCAGCACCAGCATGGGCACCGCCAGCGGCGCCCCCATCGTGAAGATCAGCGGCTTCGAGGCGCCCCAGCCGATCAGCCCGCCCGCGTTCTGCATGGCGGTGGTGCCCTCGTCCCGGCCGGGCGCCCCGCAGGCGATGTGCACCAGTCCGAGCACCCCGATGACCAGGGCGGACAGGCCGATGCCGATGCGGCCGTTGGCGTCGGTCTGCTCGGGGTGGCGGATGAAACGTACCGCCATGACGCCGAGGAGGATCGGCACGAGCAGGTCCAGCCGCCCGAAGGCGCCGGTGACCAGCATCGTGACCAGGTCCCCGACGGGCCCGCTCAGGTTCGACCAGGTGCCGGCCGCGACGATCAGCGCGAGGGCGAGCAGCAGCAGCGCCACACCGTCCTTGCGATGGGCCGGGTCCAGGTTCCTGGCGCCCCGGCCGATGCCGCGGAACAGCCCGCCGACCGCGTGCGCGAGACCGAGCCAGCACCAGCGGACCAGCCGCACCACTCCCCCGGTCGGCGACGGCGCCGGCTTGGCGGCGGCCTTCTTCGCCGGGGGGCGCTTGGCGGCCGCGGCGGCCTTCTTGGCGGGGGGCTTACGGGGGGCCGCCTTCTTGGTGGGCGCCGTCGTACGGCCGGTGCGGCCCTTCGCGGTGCCCGCCGTGCTCTGGGAACCCTTGCCGGACGTACTTGAGGCCATGGGCCCGAGATTACCTGTGCGCACGCCGGTGGACACGCGTGCCCACCCCTTCACCCGTTCGTGTCGCCGGGCCCGTAAGCGCTTTGACGCCACGGCAGAACTGACGGGTACCCAGCGGGGTTGCGGACCGGGCCGTTTCGCCCCGGCGGGGCGGGCGGCCCGGAGCCCGTCAGCCCTGGGCCGGCAGGACCGGCGCTCCCCCGCTCGCGCCCGGCTCCAGCGCGTCCAGCGCCCGCCGCAGCCCGGTCAGCTTGCGCTCCAGATGCGCGGCCGTGGCCACCACCGCGGCATCCGCCGCGTCCTCGCCGAGCTGCTTGGTCAGCGCCTCGGCCTGCTCCTCGACCGCCGCCAGCCGCGCGGAGAGCTCGGCCAGCAGCCCGGCCGTCTCCCGGCTGCCGTCGCCGTTGGTGCTGCCGCCCTCCAGCTGGAGGCGCAGCAGCGCCGCCTGCTCCCGCAGCTGGCAGTTCTTGGTGTACAGCTCGACGAACACCGAGACCTTGGCGCGCAGCACCCACGGATCGAACGGCTTCGAGATGTAGTCCACCGCGCCCGCCGCGTAACCGCGGAAGGTGTGGTGCGGACCGTGGTTGATCGCGGTGAGGAAGATGATCGGGATGTCCCGGGTCCGTTCGCGCCGCTTGATGTGCGCGGCCGTTTCGAATCCGTCCATGCCCGGCATCTGGACATCCAGCAGGATGACCGCGAAATCGTCCGTCAGCAGCGCTTTGAGCGCTTCCTCCCCCGACGACGCCCTGACCAGTGTCTGATCGAGCGCGGAGAGGATGGCCTCCAGCGCCAGCAGATTCTCCGGCCGGTCGTCGACCAGGAGGATCTTGGCCTTCTGCACCATGCCCTGTCCTCCTCGCCCCGGCATGGGGCCTCCCCGGCTCCTGGCTCCGGCATGCGCGCCGGGCCCCGCCCCAGAGGACGGCATCCTTGCGCCGTCCGTCCTTGTGCCGGTCATCGTAGCCCCAGTCCCGAGATCGCCACACCCTGTCACCAAGATGTCACTGTGCACGAAGCGGAAACGTGAGGGGAGGCCCGAAGGTTCCCCTCACGGACCCCGCCCACGGACCGCCTTCCGATCAGTCTCCGCGCATGTGCTGTTCCATGACCGTCAGCAGGTAGTCGGGCTCGACCGGCTTGGTGACGTAATCGGAAGCCCCGGAGTCGATGGCCTTCTCCCGGTCCCCCTTCATCGCCTTCGCCGTCAGCGCGATGATCGGCAGCCCCGCGAATTGCGGCATCCGCCGGATCGCCGAAGTCGTCGCGTACCCGTCCATCTCCGGCATCATGATGTCCATCAGCACCACCGCCACGTCGTCGTGCTGCTCCAGGACCTCGATGCCCTCCCGGCCGTTCTCCGCGTAGAGCACCGCCAGCCCGTGCTGCTCCAGCACGCTGGTCAGCGCGAAGACGTTGCGCACGTCGTCGTCCACGATCAGCACCCGCTCGCCGTGGAAGTCGTACGTGCGCGGCGCCGCCGGGACCGGACCCTCCATCTCCCAGTCGTCGCCCTCGGGCTGACCCGGCACCTCCGTACGCGGCAGCGGACCGTTCAGCGGCTTGCGCCTCCGCCGGAACAGCGCCGAGGAGCCCGGCCCCGCCGCCTCCGCCGCCGGCGCCGGCAGCTGCTGGGCCGCGCTCACGGGCGACGGCAGCACCGCCGGCAGCGGCTGCACGGCCGCCGGCTCCTCCTCGGCCGTCCTGCGGTACTCCACGCGCGCCCCGCCGGGCGTCGGCGGTGCGTACCCCTGCGGCGGGAGCTCGCTCGGGTGCAGCGGCAGGTACAGGGTGAAGGTCGACCCGCGGCCGGGCTCACTGGCCGCGTGGATCTCACCGCCCAGCAGCCGGGCGATCTCCCGGCTGATCGACAGCCCGAGGCCCGTGCCGCCGTACTTGCGGCTGGTCGTGCCGTCGGCCTGCTTGAACGCCTCGAAGATCACCAGCATCTTGCTCGCCGCGATCCCGATGCCCGTGTCGGTCACCGAGAAGGCGATCAGGTCGGCGTCCGCGTCGCGCAGCGAACCGGCCTCCAGCAGCTGCTCGCGGATCTCCGCCGGCACATCGGCCCCGGCGGGCCGGATCACCAGCTCCACCGCCCCGTTGTCCGTGAACTTCACCGCGTTGGACAGCAGGTTGCGCAGCACCTGCAACAGCCGCTGCTCGTCGGTGTGCAGGGTCGCGGGCAGCTCCGGGGAGACCCGTACCGAGAAGTCCAGGCCCTTCTCCGCGGTCAGCGGCCGGAAGGTGGCCTCCACGTAGTCGACGAGCTGGACCAGCGCGATCCGCGTCGGCGAGACGTCCATCTTCCCGGCCTCGACCTTCGACAGGTCCAGGATGTCGTTGATCAGCTGGAGCAGGTCCGAGCCCGCCCCGTGGATGGTCTCCGCGAACTCCACCTGCTTCGGCGAGAGGTTCTCGTCCGCGTTGTCGGCGAGCAGCTTGGCCAGGATCAGCAGCGAGTTCAGCGGGGTCCGCAGCTCGTGCGACATGTTGGCGAGGAACTCGCTCTTGTACCGCATCGAGACCGCGAGCTGCTCGGCCCGCTCCTCCAGGACCTGCCGGGCCTCCTCGATCTCGGTGTTCTTCACCTCGATGTCCCGGTTCTGCCGGGCCAGCAGCTCGGCCTTCTCCTCCAGCTCCGCGTTCGCCGCCTGGAGGGCCTTCTGCCGGTTCTCCAGCTCGTCGGAGCGCTCGCGCAGCTGCTCCGTCATCTCCTGCGACTGCTTGAGCAGCATCTCCGTCTTCGAGTTCACGGAGATGGTGTTGACGCTCGTACCGATCATCTCGGCGATCTGGCTCAGGAAGTCCTTCTGGATCTGCGTGAACGGCGTGAACGACGCCAGCTCGATGACCCCGAGCACCTTCCCCTCGAACAGCACCGGCAGCACGATCACGTGCGCCGGCGGGGCCTCGCCCAGCCCCGAGGAGATCTTCAGGTAGCCGGGCGGGGTGTTCTCGACGAGGATCGTCCGCTTCTCCTCGGCGACCGTCCCGATCAGCCCCTCACCCGGCCGGAAGGAGATCGGCATCTGGCCGCCCGCGTACGCGTAGCTCCCGCGCATCCGCAGCTCGTACGAGCCCTCCGCGCCCCCGTCCGTCCCGATCTCGGAAGTCCCCCCGGCCGGCACGGCCAGGAAGAAGGCACCGTGCTGCGCGGACACCACCGGGGTCAGCTCGCTCATGATCAGCGAGGCCACGTCGTCGAGGTCCCGGCGGCCCTGCATCAGGGCCGAGATCCGGGCGAGGTTGCCCTTGAGCCAGTCCTGCTCCTTGTTGGCCAGGGTGGTGTCGCGCAGGTTGACGATCATCGTGTTGATGTTGTCCTGGAGCACCTGGATCTCGCCCGCCGCGTCCACGTCGACCTTCAGGCTCAGATCGCCCCGGGTCACCGCGGTCGCCACGGCCGCGATGGCGCGCACCTGCCGGGTCAGGTTCCCGGCCATCTCGTTCACGGACTCGGTCAGGTCCCGCCAGGTGCCGTCCACGTCACGGACCCGGGCCTGGCCGCCGAGGATGCCCTCGGTACCCACCTCGCGCGCCACCCGGGTCACCTGGTCGGCGAAGGAGGACAGCTGGTCGACCATCGTGTTGATCGTCGTCTTCAGCTCCAGGATCTCGCCCCGGGCGTCGATGTCGATCTTCTTGGTCAGGTCGCCCTTGGCGATGGCCGTCGTGACCATGGCGATCTGCCGCACCTGACCGGTGAGGTTGGAGGCCATGAAGTTCACCGAGTCGGTGAGGTCCTTCCACGTCCCGGAGACCCCGGGGACGTGCGCCTGGCCGCCGAGGCGGCCCTCCGTACCCACCTCACGCGCCACGCGCGTGACCTCGTCCGCGAAGGACGACAGGGTCTTCACCATCGTGTTGACGGTGTCGGCGAGCTGCGCGACCTCGCCGCGTGCCTCGACGGTGACCTTCTTCGTCAGGTCGCCGTTGGCGACCGCCGCCGAGACCTGGGCGATCCCCCGCACCTGGGCCGTCAGGTTTCCCGCCATCGTGTTGACGTTGTCGCTGAGGTCCTTCCAGATGCCGGTGACCCCGCGGACCCGGGCCTGACCGCCCAGGATGCCCTCGGTACCCACCTCGCGCGCCACCCGCGTCACCTGCTCCGCGAAGGACGACAGCTGGTCCACCATCGTGTTGACGGTCGTGACCAGTTCGAGGATCTCGCCCTTGGCGTCGACCGTGATCTTCTTCGAGAGGTCGCCCATGGCCACGGCCGTGGTCACCTCGGCGATGTTGCGCACCTGCGAGGTCAGGTTGTTCGCCATGAAGTTGACGGACTGGGTGAGGTCCTTCCAGGTCCCCGAGACGCCCTTCACCTCGGCCTGGCCGCCCAGGATGCCCTCGGTACCCACCTCCCGGGCCACCCGCGTCACCTGCTCCGCGAAGTTCGACAGCTGGTCGACCATCGTGTTGAGGGTGTTCTTCAGCTCCAGGATCTCACCCCGGGCGTCCACGTCGATCTTCTGCGACAGGTCGCCCCGCGCCACCGCCGTCGCGACCTGCGCGATGTTGCGCACCTGCGACGTCAGGTTCCCGGCCATGCCGTTCACCGAGTCCGTCAGGTCCCGCCACACCCCGGCCACGCCGGGCACCTGCGCCTGGCCGCCGAGCCGGCCCTCCGTACCCACGTCCCGGGCGACCCGGGTGACCTGCTCCGCGAAGGCGGAGAGCTGGTCGACCATCGTGTTGATGGTGTTCTTCAGCTCCAGGATCTCGCCCCGGGCGTCCACGTCGATCTTCTGCGACAGGTCGCCCCGCGCCACCGCCGTCGTCACCTGCGCGATCTGCCGCACCTGCGACGTCAGGTTCCCCGCCATGAAGTTGACGGAGTCGGTGAGCTCCTTCCAGGTGCCGGAGACCCCCTCCACCCGGGCCTGGCCGCCGAGCCGGCCCTCCGTGCCCACGTCCCGCGCCATCCGCGTCACCTGGTCGGCGAAGGAGGACAGCTGGTCCACCATCGTGTTCACGGTGTTCTTCAGCTGGAGCATCTCACCGGAGACGTCCACCGTGACCTTCTGCGACAGGTCGCCGTTGGCCACCGCCGTGGTCACCTGCGCGATGTTGCGCACCTGCCCGGTGAGGTTGCGGAAAGCGGTGTTCACCGAGTCGGTGAGGTCCTTCCACGTACCCGCCGCACCCGGCACCTGCGCCTGACCGCCCAGCTCGCCCTCGACGCCGACCTCACGGGCCACGCGCGTCACCTCGGCACCGAACGACTGGAGCTGGTCCACCATCGTGTTGACGGTGTTCTTCAGCTCCAGCATCTCGCCGGCCACGTCGACCGTGACCTTCTGCGACAGATCGCCGTTGGCCACGGCGGTCGTCACCTGCGCGATGTCCCGCACCTGCGTGGTGAGGTTGCGGAAGACCGTGTTCACCGAGTCGGTGAGGTCCTTCCACGTACCCGCCGCACCCGGCACCTGCGCCTGACCGCCGAGGAGGCCCTTCGCCCCGACCTCGCTGGCCACGCGCGTGACCTCGTCCGCGAAGGTCCGCAGGGTCTCCGTCATCTGATTGATCGTTTCGGCCAGCTGCGCCACCTCGCCCCGCGCGCTGACCCGCACCTTCTGCGACAGGTCGCCGTTGGCCACCGCCGTCGTGACCTGCGCGATCCCGCGCACCTGGGCCGTCAGGTTCCCCGCCATCGTGTTGACGGAGTCCGTGAGGTCCTTCCACACGCCCGCGACCCCGGGCACCTTCGCCTGGCCGCCCAGCTCGCCCTCCGTGCCCACCTCACGGGCGACGCGCGTCACCTCGGAGGAGAACGAGGACAGCTGGTCCACCATCGTGTTCACGGTGTTCTTCAACTGGAGCATCTCGCCGGCCACGTGAACCGTGACCTTCCGCGACAGATCCCCCTTGGCGACCGCCGTCGTGACGAGGGCGATGTCACGCACCTGAGCGGTGAGCCGGTACGCCATGGTGTTGACGGAGTCGGTCAGATCCTTCCAGGAACCGGACATACCACGCACCTGGGCCTGACCGCCGAGCTTGCCCTCGGTACCGACCTCCAGCGCCACCCGCGTCACCTCGTCGGTGAACGCGGACAGCTGGTCGACCAGGTTGTTGACCGTACGCCCGACCTTCAGGAACTCCCCGCGCAGCGGATGCCCCACCCCGTCCGGGGCCTGCGTCCGCAGGTCCATCCGCTGGTCCAGGTCGCCCTCGGCCACCGCCGACAGCACCCGGCCCACCTCGGACACCGGCCGCGCGAGATCGTCCACCAGCTGGTTGGACGCGTCGATCGCGGCCGCCCAGGAGCCCTCGCAGGCGCCCGTCTCCAGCCGCTCGCTCAGCTTGCCCTCACGGCCCACCATCCTCCGGACCCGGGACAGCTCCCCGGTCAGGTGCAGGTTCCGGTCGGCGACCTCGTTGTAGACGGCGGCGATCTCCGCCATCACGCCCTCGCCGGACACCGTCAGCCGCTTGCGGAAGTTCCCGTCCCGCATCGACACCAGGGCCGTGAGCAGACGGTTCAGAGCGGCGGTGTCGACTTCCGTCGTCCCGTTCCGCCGGGACCGCCCGCCCTTGGGCCGCGTTCCCGTACGCCGCACCGCTGCGCCAGACTCCACCGTGTCCCTCCCGAAAGGGTCGACCGCTGTTCCACCGGACACCGGCTGTCCAAGAGCCGGCTCTCCAAGCCTGCCCAGTGTTTCACCCTGGCCGAACCCGGCGATAACACTTCGGCACCATCGCACACCGGCCGCACCCTGCGGGTGGAATCCCGTACGACGGCCTCATGGGGACCGCGAAGGTAAGTAACCTGGCATCCGATGTCCAACCGCGTCGAAGGAGACTTGTGATCACGGCACGGGCGGCTGCCAGTTTCGACCCTCAAGGGCGGTCGGTCGCCGCCGCCCGCGCGTTCGTGCGCGACACGCTGCAGGGCTGGGGCTTCGCGGACATCGTCGACGACGCGGTGGTGCTGACCAGCGAACTCGTCACCAACGCCGTGGTCCACGCCGGAACCAGGGCCGAAGTCCTGTGCCTGCGCGCCGAGGACGGCGTACGCGTCGAGGTCGCCGACCGGTACCCCGAGCGCGAGCTCCCGCTGCGGCACCCCGGCGACCGCCCGTACGCCGACCCCGACCGCGAGAGCGGACGCGGCCTCATGCTCTGCGCCGCCCTCGCCACCCGCTGGGGCGTCGAGTACACGACCACCCACAAGCACGTGTGGTTCCGCCTCGACCTGCCGGACCGTCCGGTCGGTACCCGTTCCGCCGGCCCCGTCGTCCCCGATCAGTTCCTGCCCCTCGCCGAGAGCCGGGTCCGCGTGGCCGTGCTCCAGATCGACGCCGCCGACGCCATCTCCGCCTGGAACGAGGACGCCGAGCACATCTTCGGCCACCCCGCCGAGAAGGCCGTCGGCCGCCCACTCGCCGAGATCGCCGCCTGGCCCCAGACCCCCGGCACCGGCACCGGCGTCGCCGAGGCCCTGCGCCTTTCCCGCTGGGAGGGCAGCTACGGCATCCGCGGCGCAGACGGCCGCGTCATCCCCGTCTACGCCTCCCACCTGCGGGTACGCGACGCCCACGGCGAGCCCTCCATCGTCTGCCTCCTCGTCCACGACGACGAGCGCGCCCTCCTCCAGACCCCCGCACGCGTCCCGTCCTCCGACGGCCAGCACAGCGACCCCCGCCCGGCGGACCCCTTCGAGGTCTTCATCGGCTCCCCCGCCCCCGACGACCTCGACGGACTGCTCCAGCGCACCGTCGAGCGGGCCCGCGACATGCTCGACGCCGACGCCGCCTTCCTGCTGCTGGCCACCGACGACGAGACCGAGCTGGAGGTCCGCGCGACCACCGGCCTGCCCTCCACCCGCCAGCGCTTCGCCCGCGTCCCCGTCGAGGCCGGCACCAGCCGCTACGGATCGGCCCGCCTGCCCGCCGTCCACGACGACCTCGCCGTCGTCCCCGGAGCAGTACCGCTCCTGGAGTCCACCGGCATGCGCTCCGTCGTCACCGTCCCCCTCAAGGTCGAGGGCCGCCTCACCGGTTCCCTCGGCGTCGCCGCCGAGAACCCGGGCCGCTACACCAACGAGGAGGCCCTGCGCCTCCAGTTCGCCGCCGACCGGATCGCCCTCGCGGTCGAGTCCGCCCGCCTCGGCGAGCTGGAAAGGCTGCGCCGCGGCTCCCTCTCCTTCCTCGTCGAGGCCTCCGACCTGCTCGCCGGCACCCTCGACCGGGACCAGACCCTGGCACTGATGGCCCAGATGACCGTCCCGACCCTGGCCACCTGGTGCGCCGTCTACACCATCGCCGACCAGGCCTCGGACCCGTACCTCGCGTACGTCCTGCACGAGGACGAGGAACGCATCGACGGACTCAAGGCCCTGCTCTCCCGGGTCAGTCCGCCGGAACCGGTCCGCGAGGCCGGCGCCCGGCCCTGGCCGGCCACGGCCGCGGCGGTCGGGGGCGAGACGGTCGTCCTGCCCCTCCTCGCCCGCAACCGGGTGATCGGCATGCTGACCCTCGGCAAGCCCAGCGAGGAGCACTTCCGCCAGGAGATCCTCGAACTGGCCGACGACCTCTCCCGCCGGGCTGCCCTGGCCCTCGACAACGCCCGCCTCTACTCGGAGCGGACGGCCATCAGCCGCTCCCTCCAGCGCAGCCTCCTCCCGCCCGGCTCCCCCGCCATCCCCGGCATGGAGGTCGAGGTCATCTACCGCGCCGCCGGCGAGGGCAACGAGGTGGGCGGCGACTTCTACGACGTCTTCCCGATCCGGGACGGCGCCTACGGCTTCGCCATCGGCGACGTCTGCGGCACGGGCCCCGAGGCGGCCGCCGTCACCGGCCTGGCCCGCCACGCCCTGCGCCTCCTGGCCCGCGAGGGCCTCGGCGGGCCCGCGGTACTGGAGCGGCTCAACACGGCCATCCTCGACGAGGGCGCCCGCAGCCGCTTCCTCACCCTCCTCTACGGGGAGCTCCACCCCCAGCCGGACGGCGGCGCCCTGATGAAGGTGGTCTGCGCCGGCCACCCCCTCCCGCTGCGCCTGCGCCCGGACGGCCGGGTCACCCCGGCGGCCGAGCCGCAGCCCCTGCTCGGCGTGATCGACGACCTCGACCTCTACGAGCAGACGCTGACCCTCGACCCGGGCGACGTCCTGCTCTGCGTCACGGACGGGGTCACCGAGCGGCGCGAAGGCTCCCGGATGCTGGGTGACGACGGCCTCGCCGAGGTCCTCACCACCTGTACCGGCCTCACGGCGGGCGCGGTCGCCTCCCGCGTCCTGCGCGCGGTCGAACGCTTCGCCGCCGAACCCGCCTCGGACGACATGGCCATCCTGGCCTTCCGCGTCCCCCAGCAGCGCGAAGGCTCCTGACCCCTGCCCCGCCCTTGGCAGTTACTGCTTGCGGGTCAGGGGGACGCCGAGGACGTCCCGTACGTAGTTCTCGACGAACCCGGGCAGCCACACGTCCGCGGCCATCTCCTCGAACACCTTCACCACGCGCTCGTCCGGCTCGTCGGTGAGGAGCACGATGCGCCAGGTGTTGGTGGGCCGCTCCGCCGTGCCGGCGACCCCGTGCTGGACGTGGAAGAGCGGCTGTCCCGTCCCGGCCACGAGCGGTCCGTCCGGGGTTTCCGGGAACTCCGCCCGGCCCAGGAAGGTGACCACCTTCGCCTGGTGATCGAGGTACACCTCTTCCAGCACGAGCCCGTACTCCTCGGGACACAGCCAGAGCCGCTGCGCCGAACGGCGTACGAACACGTCACCCAGCTCTCCGCCGTCCCGCCCGGACACCCACGCGGCCGCGGTGCCGGCCTGCACGACGTAGGGGATGAAGGACGCCGGATCTCCGGCCTTTCGCACCTCCATGTCCCAGAGGGCGTCCGCGGTGAAGACGACGGGCTCGTCCGTCTCGTACCGCTCCGCCAGGACGGCGTTGACGTCGACCGGCGGCAGCTCGGCACGCGTGTACCGCGCGTCGTTCCACGCCTCCTCGAATTCCGCCTGGGCCGCCTTGTTCTCCGACATCGCCGTTCTCTCCCCGCTCGTTCGTGGACTGTCGCGCCGCGAAGGAGCCTAGAACGCAAAAAAGGCCCCCGCCATCAGGCGGGGGCCTTTTTGTCAAGTCAGAGCCCTTTAACGGAATCGAACCGTTGACCTTCTCCTTACCATGGAGACGCTCTACCGACTGAGCTAAAAGGGCGGGTTGTTCGGCGGCGTCCTACTCTCCCACAGGGTCCCCCCTGCAGTACCATCGGCGCTGAAAGGCTTAGCTTCCGGGTTCGGAATGTAACCGGGCGTTTCCCTAACGCTATGACCACCGAAACACTATGAAGTTTGAACTCCAGCCGGCAAGGCGAGTTCGTTACTTCAGAACTAACACAGTGGACGCGAGCAACTGAGGACAAGCCCTCGGCCTATTAGTACCAGTCAGCTCCACCCGTTACCGGGCTTCCACATCTG
>NZ_JBWKEE010000003.1:386283-425870 GCF_056435605.1 Streptomyces sp. NPDC043896 | reverse complement strand
GTCGCAATCCACACCGAACCCGGAAGGCCCTCACCCGTTCAAGATCCCTCAGCCGAGACCTGCATCACCCGTCCACAACCTCCCGGGACAGAACAGCTAGCCGCCGTACGGGCGGGTGATGATCTCCATCGCGTGCCCCGCGGGGTCGATGAAGTACACCCCGCGGCCCCCGTCGTTGTGGTTGATCTCGCCCGGGTGCTTGCGGTGCGGGTCGGCGAAGTACTCGACCCCCGCGGCCCGGATCTTCTCGAAGGCGGAGTCGAACTCCTCCTCCGAGATCAGGAACGCGTAGTGCTGCGGCGTGATCGACTCGGCCGGGATGGCCGCGAAGTCCAGGGTCACGCCGTTGGCGGTGGACACCGGGACGAACGGGCCCCACTCGGGGCCGACTTCGAGACCGAGGATGTCCGCGAGGAACGCGGCGGACGCCTTGTTGTCGAGGGAGTGGATGATCGTGTGGTTCAGCTGGACCGACATGGGTGAGTGCCTCCGAAAGGCAGTCACGGCACCTCCATGCCTCACCCGGTCGGTGACCGGCACGCGATGCCGCCGGGTCGATCCTAAACAGCCCCTCGCGGGACGGTCCACCCCTTTTCACGCCCTCTGCGGCCGCGGCCGACACACACTGTTCACGCCCTGCGGGCAGCGGGCCGGTGCGACAAACCAACCGGTCTGTCTAGACTGCGGCTCGCCCCACCGCACGAGTACGGAGGAAGAACCCGCATGCGCTATCTCCCCCTGGGCACCTCAGGACTGAACGTCTCCGCCATCGGCCTGGGCTGCAACAACTTCGGCGCGCGCCTCGACGCCCAGGCCACCCGCGCCGTCGTCGACGCCGCCCTCGACTCGGGCATCACCCTCCTCGACACCGCCGACATCTACGGCGGCCGGGGCGGCTCCGAGACCCACCTCGGCCAGGCCCTCAAGGGCCGCCGGGACCAGGTGGTCCTCGCCACCAAGTTCGGCTACGACGGCGTCGACATGGGATACGGCCCCGCCGCCGGCGCCCGCGGCGGCCGCGCCTACATCCGGCGCGCCGTCGAGGAGTCCCTGCGCCGCCTGGACACCGACCACATCGACCTCTACCAGCTGCACAGCCCCGACCCGGCCACGCCCGTCGCCGAAACCCTCGCCGCGCTCACCGAGCTCGTCACCGAGGGCAAGATCCGCTACATCGGGCACTCCAACCTCAGCGGCTGGCAGCTCGCCGAAGCCGCCCACACCGCCCGCGAGACCGGCGCCGTGCCCTTCGTCTCCGCGCAGAACGAGTGGTCGCTGCTCCAGCGTTCCGCCGAGCGGGAACTGGTCCCCGCCGCCCGCCACTACGGCCTCGGCGTCCTGCCCTACTTCCCCCTCGCCAACGGCCTCCTCACCGGCAAGATCCGCCGCGGCGCCCCCGTCCCGGCCGGCTCCCGCCTCGAAGGCCGCGACTCCTACCTCACCGAGGAACGCCTCGACACCGTCGAAGCCCTGGCCGCGATCGCCGGGAAGTACGACCGCAGCGTCCTGGAACTCGCCCTCGGCTGGCTCTCCGCCCGCCCCGGCTGCTCCTCCGTCATCGCCGGCGCCACCTCGCCCGAGCAGGTACGCGCCAACGCGGCCGTCGCCGACCGGCCCCTGGAGCCGGAACTGCTGGCCGAGATCGACGAGGTCGCGCAGGCCCACGCGTGAGCACCCCGCTGCGCTGCGCCGTCCTCGACGACTTCCAGCGGGCGGCCACCACCCTGGCCGACTGGTCCCCGGTCACCGGCCGGGGCGTCGAGGTGGTCACGTACGACGACCACCTCGACGACGAGGACGAACTGGCGGCCCGCCTGGCCGGCTTCGACATCGTCGTCACCCTGCGCGAACGGGTCCCCTTCCCCGCGAGCCTGCTGGAACGGCTGCCGCGGCTGCGCCTCCTCGTCGCCAGCGGCATGCGCAACTCGGTCATCGACCACACCGCCGCCCGCCGCGCCGGCGTCACCGTCTGCGGCACCGCCAGCTCCTCCGCCCCGCCCGTCGAGCTGACCTGGGCCCTGCTGCTCGGCCTGGCGCGCGGGCTCGTCACGGAGAACACCGCCCTGCGCGAGGGCGGGCCCTGGCAGCAGACCGTCGGCGCCGACCTGCACGGCCGCACCCTCGGCCTGCTCGGCCTCGGCAAGACCGGCAGCCGCGTCGCCCGGATCGGGCTCGCCTTCGGCATGCGGGTCACGGCCTGGAGCGCCAACCTCACCAGGGAACGCGCCGAGGCGGAAGGGGCGGTGCTCGCCCCGTCCAAGGAGGCACTGCTGGCGGACAGCGACTTCGTCTCCGTCCACCTCGCCCTCGGCGAACGCACCCGCGGCCTGATCGGCGCGGCCGAGCTGGCGCTGATGCGCCCGACCGCCTACCTGGTCAACACCTCCCGCGCCGCCATCGTCGACCAGGACGCACTGCTCGACGCCCTGCGCGCGGGCCGCATCGCGGGGGCCGGCCTCGACGTCTTCGACACCGAGCCGCTGCCCCCGGAACACCCGCTGCGCACGGCCCCGAGGCTGCTCGCGACCCCGCACCTCGGCTACGTCACACGGGCCAACTACGCCACCTACTACGGCGAAGCCGTCGAGGACGTCCTGGCCTTCCTCGACGGCTCACCCGTACGCGTGCTCGGCGGGGCCTGAACCCCCGGGGGTCCTCCCGTCAGGACGTGATGTCCTTGCGGGAGAACCCCCGGAACGCGAGCGCGAACAGCACCACCGCGTACGACACCGACACCACGGCGCCCTTGACCATCCCGCCCCACTCCAGCTGCGGCTGAAGGGCGTCCGCCCAGGCGAACTGCCAGTGCGCGGGCAGGAACTCGCGCCACGACCCGAGGGCCGTCACCGCGTCCAGCACGTTCCCCACGATGGTCAGACCGACCGCCCCGCCCACCGCGCCCAGCGGCGCGTCCGTCCGCGTCGACAGCCAGAACGCCAGCCCGGCCGTGACCAGCTGCGACACGAACACGAAGCCGACGGCCAGCGCGAGCCGCGGCAGGGAGTCACCGGCCGCCAGGGCCCCGCCCGTCGGGAGCCGCAGCGGCCCCCACCCGTACGCGGCCGTGCCCGCCGCCAGCGCCACCAGCGGGAGCAGCACGATCGCCGCCAGGCTGAACCCCAGCGCCACCACCAGCTTGCTCCACAGCAGCCGGGCCCGGGGCACCGGCGAGGCCAGCAGGTAGCGCAGCGAGGACCAGCTCGCCTCCGAGGCCACCGTGTCCCCGCAGAACAGCGCCACCGGCACCACCAGCAGGAAGCCGGCCGACACGAACAGGCAGGTCACCGCGAAGTTCGCGCCGGACGCCGTGGCCGTGTCGATCAGGCTGATCCGCCCGTTGCCACCGCCGCGCCCCTCGTCCGGGCCGCCGCCCACCGCGAACGCGATGATCATGACGAACGGCAGGGCGGCCAGCACCCCGCCCATCACCAGCGTCCGCCGCCGGCGCCACTGCCGCAGCGCCTCCACGCGCAGCGGCAGCGTCCGGCCCGCCCGGTAGCCGGGCGCCGTCTCACCGCCGGGCGCGCTCTCCCGCACACGGGTCCCGTCGACGGCGCTCATGCCGTACCTCCGATCAGGGTCAGGAAGGCGTCCTCCAGCCGGCGGTGCGGTCCCACCGCCGCCACGGGCAGCTCCAGCCGTACGAGTTCACCGATGAGCGCGGCGGGCGTCGCGCCGTCGAGCCGTACGAGGAGCCCCTCGTCGGTGCGGACCGCGGAGGCCACGCCCTCCAGCGCGGCGACCTTGTCCACGATCACCTCGTCGACCGGCTCCGCCAGCGTCACCAGCAGGGTGTCCCCGCCGCCGGTGATCTCGGAGACCTCGCCGGCCCGCACGAGCCGCCCGCGGTCCATGACCACCAGGTGCGTGCAGGACTGCTCGACCTCCGACAGCAGGTGGCTGGAGACGATGACCGTCCGCCCGCCGGCGGCGTAGCGGATCATCACGTCCCGCATCTCCCGGATCTGCGGCGGGTCCAGGCCGTTCGTCGGCTCGTCGAGGATCAGCAGGTCCGGCAGCCCCAGCATGGCCTGCGCGATCGCCAGGCGCTGCCGCATGCCCTGCGAGTACGTGCGCACCGCCCGCTCCAGGGCGTCGCCGAGCCCGGCGATCTCCAGGGCCTCCGCCATGTGCGCGTCCTCGGCGGGACGGCCCGTGGCCCGCCAGTACAGCTCCAGGTTGGCCCGGCCCGTCAGGTGCGGCAGGAAGCCGGCGCCCTCGACGAACGCCCCGACCCGCGACAGCACCGGCGCCCCGGGGCGGATCGGGTGCCCGAACACCCGGATCTCGCCGGCGTCCGGCGCGATCAGGCCCATCAGCATCCGCAGGGTGGTGGTCTTCCCCGCGCCGTTGGGTCCGAGCAGGCCCAGCACCTGGCCCTTCTCCACCCGGAACGACAGGTCCCGCACGGCGTAGCGGTCCTGCGCCTTCGCGTACCGCTTCGTCAGCCCGGTGATGTCCAGCGGTACGCCGGCCGGCGCGGGATCCGGCCGCGCCGCCCCCGCCCGCGACCCGGCGCGGCCCCCGCCGGTCCCGCGGATCCCGAGCAGCCCCGCCGCCAGCGCCAGTGCGCCCAGCGGCAGGGCCCAGGTCCAGGCGGGCAGGCCGGCGGCGGCCGTCCGCACCCCGTCCGCGACGGGCACCCGCAGGGGCCCCTCCGCCGAGACGGTGTACACGGCCGGCGCGGCCGGGGAAGCGTAGCCGAGGTCGGTGGCCGCGACCACCAGCCGCAGCCGGTGCCCGGCCTGGACGGCGTGGTCGACCGCCGGGAGCCGCAGCTCCACGCTCCGGCCCTGCCCGGCGTCCGCCACCCGTACCGGTGCGACCAGCTGGGCGGGCAGCACCTGCTGCCGGCCGTCCGGCCCCACGTCGTAGACCTTGGCGAACAGCACGGCCGAGCCGTCCGCGGCCGTCGACCTCACCTTGAGGGTGACGGCCGGCGTCCCGGTGACCCGTACCGCCTCCGTCAGCGGCTCCGATTCGAAGCGGGCGTTCTGGCCGGGGAAGTCCAGCGAGAGCCCGGTTCCGAGGGAGGCGAGCTGTCCGCCCACCCCGGGCAGCGAGGACAGCGCGGGCGGCGCCCCGCCCGCGGGGTTGGCGAAGGTCTGCTCGCGGCCCGCCAGCGCGAAGTCGCGCGGGGCGGAGGCGAGCCCGGGGTAGCGCTCCCCGCTCGCGCCGCGCAGGGTGAGCCGGCCGTCGGTGGAGTCGAACCCGCCGGACCGCGACACGCGGAACGCCGGGCCGGTGTCGGCCGCCGCGTCCTCCTTCAGGTAGCGGTCGAACCAGGCGGCCACCCGGTCCTCGATCCGGGCGGCCTCGCGCATGCCGCCGTCGTGCCCGCCGGCCGCCCAGTCCACGGCGACGGGAGCACCGTTCGCGGCGATGGCCCGCGCCATGGCGTCGGCCTGGTCCAGCGGGAAGAGGGAGTCGTCCTGGCCCTGCACGATCAGCGCCGGCACCTTGATCCGGTCGCCGACGGCCGAGGGGCTGCGCCGCTCCAGCAGCTCGCGCGCCTCGGCGTCGGGCTTGCCCGCCACCGCGACGCGCTCGTACATGGCGCACAGGAGAGGCTCGAACCGGCCGCAGCCGGGCGCACCGGCGGCACCGGCGGCACTGGCGGCGGCACCGGCACCGGCGGCGGCACCGGCCGGTCCCGGGGCGCCGGCGCCCGCCGGGGGCTCACCCTGCCGGAGCCCGCCCGCCGCGCCGGTGGTGAAGAAGATCCCGGCCCAGAGCTTCTTGAACACGCCCTGGGGGAAGAGGGAGTCGGCGAGGTTCCAGTACGTGATCTGCGGGGCGATCGCGTCCACCCGCCGGTCGTACCCGGCGGCCAGCAGCGCCACGGCCCCGCCGTACGAGGCCCCGGCCACGCCCACGCGCGGATCGCCGTCCGCGTCGAGGCGCACCTCGGGACGGCGGGCCAGCGCGTCGATGAGCGCGGAGACGTCCTTGACCTCGTGCTCGGGATCGTTCAGCCCGATCTTCCCGCCGGAGCGGCCGAAGCCGCGCGCCGACCAGGTCATGACGGCGTAGCCGTCACGGGCGAGGCGTTCGGCCTCGGCGCGGACGTCGTCCTTGCTGCCGCCGAAGCCGTGGCCGAGGAGCACGGCGGGACGCTTCACCGCGGGGTCGCCGACGGTGAAGAAGGAGGTGTCGATCCCGGCGGCGGGCGCGCCCGGACCCGGTCCGTCCATACCCGGCACGTCCAGGAACCGGTCCTCGCGGCGCACGGCCGCCGGTCCGTCCCCGGACGCGGCGGCCGTCCAGGTGCCGGCGCCCGCCAGGACCGCGAGGGCGGCGGCGCCGGCGAGCAGGCGGTCACGGGGCCGCCGGGGGAGACGTAGCTTCATACGGGCACCCTAAAGCCCGTGATCGCCTCGCCCGAGCTCCCTCAGGGGGAGCCCCGCCCCTTCTCCAGGAGTACCCGCGCGGCCCGGCGTACCGCGTCCGCAGTAGACGCCGGCGCCGGCGGGTCCGACGGGGGCTTCGCCGGCGGGTCCGGCGCCGGGCCGGCGGGCCGGCCTGCGGAGCGGCGCGGTCGGGGGGAGTATGGACGGCATGCTGCTGGCCGAGGTCGCGCGCGTGTCCCGGGAGGTCGCCGGGACCTCCGCCCGGTCGCGGAAGACCGCCCTGCTGGCGGAGCTCTTCGCGGCCGCCCCCGCCGAGGAGGCCGGCCTGGTCATCGCCTACCTCTCCGGGCGGCTCCCGCAGGGCCGGCCCGGCGTCGGCTGGCGCGCCCTCGCCCAGGACGCCGCCCCCGCGCCGGAGCCGACGCTGACCGTGGCCGCCGTCGACGCCGCCGTGACCGCGCTGGCCGCCGTGGCGGGGCCGGGGGCGCAGGCCGAACGCCGCCGGATCGTGGCCGGCCTGCTGGGAGCGGCCACCGAGGGCGAACAGCGGTTCCTGCGCAGCCTGCTGTCCGGGGAGGTGCGCCAGGGCGCGCTGGACGCCGTCGCCCTGGAGGGGGCCGCCGCGGCCGCCGGGGTACCCGCCGCGGAGCTGCGCCGGGCCGTGATGCTGGACGGCTCCCTGCCCCGGGTGGCGGCGGCGGTGCTGGCCGAGGGAGCCGCGGCGCTGCGCGGGATCACCCTGCGCATCGGGCAGCCCGTACAGCCGATGCTGGCCGGGACCGCGGCCTCCCTCGCCGACGCCCTGGCGGCGCTCGCCCCCTGCGCGGTGGAGGAGAAGCTCGACGGGATCCGCGTCCAGGTGCACCGCGACGGGGACGAGGTCCGGATCCACACCCGCTCCCTCGACGAGATCACCGGCCGGCTGCCGGAGGTGGCCGAACTGGCCCGGAGCCTGCCCGGCGAGCGGTTCGTCCTCGACGGGGAGGTCATCGGGCGGGGTGCGGACGGGCGTCCGGTGCCCTTCCAGGAGATCGCGAGCCGGGTCGGCTCCCGGGTCGACGTGGCGGCGGCCCGCCGGGCCCTCCCGGTGACCGCGTACTTCTTCGACGTCCTGGCCCTCGGGGACGAGGTGCTGCTCGACCTGCCGGTCCGCGAGCGGTACGCGGCCCTGGCCGGGCTGGTTCACGGGGCCGCCCGGGTCCGGCGGCTGGTGGTGGAGGACGCCGGCGCGCAGGCGGCCGAGGCCGGGGAATTCTGGACGGAAACCCTGCGCCGGGGCCACGAGGGGGTCATGGTGAAGGCCCTCGATTCGCCCTACGCGGCGGGGCGGCGCGGGAAGCAGTGGCTCAAGGTGAAGCCCGTCCACACCCTCGACCTGGTGGTGCTCGCCGCCGAGTGGGGTCACGGCCGCCGCACCGGAACGCTGTCCAACCTGCACCTGGGCGCGCGGGCGGAGGACGGCACGTACGCCATGCTCGGCAAGACCTTCAAGGGGCTGACGGACGAGATGCTGCGCTGGCAGACCGCGCGGCTGCGCGAGCTGGCGGTGGAGGACGACGGTTTCACCGTTCGGGTCCGGCCCGAGCTGGTGGTCGAGATCGCCTACGACGGCCTCCAGCGCTCCCCGCGCTACCCGGCCGGGGTGGCGCTGCGCTTCGCCCGCGTGCTGCGGCACCGCCCGGACAAGGCGGCGGGCGAGGCCGACACGGTGGCCACGGTGCTGGAACAGGGGCGCCGGGACGGCTGAGCGGGGCCCGGGAGACGGTGGGGGGCCCGGGAGACGGTGGGCTTTGCCTCAGAGGCAAGGGAGATTGCCAGAAAGGCAAGGCTCTGGCTCAATCGGGGTATGACGCCCCGAACGCCCCGTACGCCCCCGGCCCCCGGTTCCGAGGCCCCGGACGGCACCGGCGGCGAGGGCCCCGACGGCGCCCTCGCCGACGAGCTGCCCGCCGTCGCCCCACAGCTGCGCGAGCTGCGCCGGCGCGCCGGGCTCACGCTGGAGGCGGCCGCCGCGCGGGCCAGGCTCTCGCCCGCGCACCTGTCCCGGCTGGAGACCGGACGGCGCCAGCCGTCGCTGCCGCTGCTGCTCGGACTCGCCCGCACCTACGGTACGACCGTCTCCGAACTGCTCGGCGAAGCGACGGCCGTCGCCGATCCCATCGTACGGGCCGGCGGTCCGGGCGCCCGCGAGGCCGACGGGTGGACGTACTGGCAGGCCGGGAGCCCGGGGCGGGGGATGCAGGCGCTGCGCGTGCACGTCCCGCAGGGGCGCAGCCAGGGGGAACTGGTCCGCGTACATCCCGGGGAGGAGTGGCTGTACGTGCTCGGCGGGCGGCTGCGGCTGCACCTGGGGGAGACCGAGCACCTGCTGGAGCCGGGGGACGGCGCGCACTTCGACTCGCTGACCCCGCACCGGATCGGCGCGGCCGGGCCGGGCGGGTGCGAGCTGCTGTTCGTCCACACCCTGCTGCAGAGCAGCCTCGCCGGGCTGTGCCTCGGCGCCAAGACCACGCACCAGCCCTAGGGGGAGCCGCAGCCGTGTCCGAGTCCGTGTCAGAGCCGGTGTCCGAGTCCGTGTCCGAGTCCGTGTCCGAGTCCCAGCCCGTGTCCCCGTCCCGAGGAGAGCAGATGCCCACCACCGCAGAGAAGACGGCGGAGCAGGCGGCGGCGCCGACCATCCGCGAGCGCTTCGAGTCCAAGTTCCCGCGCAGTCTGATCATCAGGCTGGTCGCCTACCTGTTCGTCGGCCACCTCTTCGCCTTCTTCGTCTACCTGCTCTTCGTCCTGGGCGGCCAGAACCAGTAGGCGGGGCCGCCGTCCGGGCGCCGCACCCAGCCGAGCACCAGCACCGAGGCCACCGCGGCGAAGGCACACCAGGTCGAGGCGAACTCCAGCCGCCACAGGGCCGCGCAGAGCACCGCCCCGGCGGCCAGCACGGCCCCCAGCAGCCGCAGCGGCCGGTCCCCGGCCAGCAGCAGGGCGCCCAGGGTGGCGTACACGTAGCCGGCCAGGACCAGCGGGGCCCAGGGGACGTCCACCCCGTAGCCGATCGCCCGGCCCCGGATCGCAGCGGTCACCGGCCGCGTGGCCAGGCAGTACGCCAGCACCGCGGCCGTGGCGAGTCCCGCCGCGGCCGGCAGGCGCAGCCGCCGCCGGACCCCGGGCGCGGCGGCGAGCAGCACCCCGAACGGCACCCACAGCGGGAGCACCGGCAGTGCGATCACCGCCCACGCGGTGGTGGCCGGGCCGCAGCCGCCGCCCGCGTCCCAGACGGCCGCCTCGACCAGCTGGTGCGCGCCGAGCAGCAGGGGGAGCGCGGCCACGGGCAGGTCGCGGGCCCGCCGCACCCGGGCCAGGCACGCCACCCCGACGGCGGCCACGGCCGTGCCCGCCGTCAGGTCCGCCGCCGCGCTCCAGCACACGCCGGTCCTCCCGCGGTCAGCGCGGGTCCTTCCCGGTGTCCGGTTCCGAGGGGTGTTCGAGCGGCGGGGCGCCGATGGCGCAGTGCGTGCGGCACTCGGGATGGCAGACCCCGGGC
Organism: Streptomyces sp. NPDC043896; assembly: GCF_056435605.1. Lineage (NCBI taxonomy): Bacteria > Bacillati > Actinomycetota > Actinomycetes > Kitasatosporales > Streptomycetaceae > Streptomyces > Streptomyces sp. NPDC043896. Next base: position 415,982 of record NZ_JBWKEE010000003.1, on the reverse strand, counting down.
GCGGGGGAGCGTACGGTCACCCAGGCCGTGACGGCTCCCGCCACCAGGGCCCCGGCGCACCAGGGCACGGCCCGCCCGAACGCCGCGTCGAAGGCCCCGGCCGACAGGTACGCCTCCGGGCCCATCCCGGCCAGCAGCGGCAGCGCCGCCACCGCGAGCAGCCCGGCGGCCCGCGCGGCGGCGTTGTTGATGCCGCTGGCGAGGCCGGCCCGGGCGGCGGGCACCGAGGCCAGGACGGTCGCGGTCAGGGGGGCCACCAGGACGGTCATGCCCGCCCCCATCACCACCATGGCCGGCAGCACGTCCCGTGGGTACGAGGCGTCCGGGCCCACGCGCAGCGTGAGCAGGGTCCCGGCCGCGCACAGCAGCGGCCCCACGGTGAGCGGCAGCCGGGGTCCGATCCGCTCCCCGAGCGCCCCCGCCCGCGAGGACAGCAGCAGCATCAGGACGGTGGTGGGCAGCAGGGCGGCCCCGGCGGCCAGGGCGGAGTACCCGGAGACCACCTGGAGCTGGAGCACCACGAGGAAGAAGAAGCCGCCGAAGGCCGCGTACACGAACAGGGTGACGAGGTTGACGGCGGTGAACTGCCGGGAGGAGAAGATGTCGGGCGGGACCATGGGGTCCGGCCGGTGCCGCTCGACGCGGACGAACAGCCCGGCCAGCACCAGCCCGCCCACCGCCGCCGCGATGACCGGCGCCGCCGCGGACCGGGCCTCGATCAGCGCGTACGTCAGCAGGGCCAGCGCGGCCGCGCCGAGCACCGCGCCGAGCACGTCGAAACGTCCGCTCGCCTGCGGATCCCGCGACTCCGGTACGTGCTTCAGGGCCACCGGCACGCACAGCGCGGCCACCGGCACGTTCAGGAGGAACACCCACCGCCAGCCCGGCCCGTCCACCAGCCACCCGCCGAGGAACGGCCCCACGGCCGCGCCGACCCCGCCGAAGCCCGACCACAGCCCCACCGCGCGGGCCCGGTCGCCGTCGCGGATCGACCCCTGGATCAGCGCGAGCGACCCGGGGGTCAGCAGCGCGCCGCCGATGCCCTGGAGGGCGCGGGCGGCGATCAGGACCCCGGCGTTCGGCGCGAGCCCGCACAGCAGGGAGCCCGCCGCGAACCACACCACCCCGAGCACGAAGATCCGGCGCCGCCCGAACCGGTCGCCGAGCGCCCCGCCCACCAGGATCAGCCCGGCCAGGGTCAGCAGGTAGGCGTTCACCGTCCACTGGAGCACGGCCAGGTCGGCGCCGAGGTCCCGTCCGATGCGCGGCAGCGCCACGTTGACCACGGTCGAGTCCAGCAGGGCCATCGCGGACCCGAGCACGGTGGCGACGACGATCCAGCGCCCCTGCGCGGAGCCGAGGGCGACCCCCGGCTCCGCGCCGGGCGCGGGTCGTGGCCCGGAGGCCGGTGACGGGCCGGGCTCGGGCACGGGGTCGCCGGGTGTCGCGCTCATCTCCCCAGGCTGACCCGGGCGGGCCCGGAAGGCCACCGGGCCGGGGCTGGATCCGCCGGGGCACGGTCCGGGTCCGCCGGGGAACCGGCGTCCGGAACGGCCCGTTCCATGGCTCGCGAGGCCCTCTTGTAATGCACATGGCACCTCCCACAGCATGACCCGCGCACGTCACGCACGACCTTCCCGCACGATCCGCACGCGCCGTACACGGCGCAAGAGGAGACGACACGTGCCACAACGCAACCGACGACGGTCCCCACGGTCCTTACGCGCGGCGCTCGCCGCTCTCGGCGCGGCCCTGCTCCTGCCGGCCGGCGCCGGCCTCGCCGCCGCCGCCCCGGAGCCCGGCCCCGGCCCCGCGCCCTCCCCGGCCGAGCGCAAGCTCGAACCCGCCCTCCGGGCCCAGTTCGACGACGCCGGCAAGGCCGTCTTCTGGGTCTACCTCGACAGCGCCGCCGACCTGACCGCCGCGGGGAAACAGCAGACCCGCGCCGCCAAGGCCGAGACGGTACTGCGCACCAAGAAGGACCACGCCGCCCGCACCCAGGCCGGGGTCCTCAAGGCCCTGGACGGAGCCGGCGCGGAGTACACCTCGTACTGGATCGTCAACGCGGTCCGCGTCGTCGGCAGCCGCAAACTCGCCGGCGCCCTGGCCGAACGCCCCGAGGTCGCCCGGATCGACGCCGACGACAAGGTCACCCTCGCCAAACCGGCCGAGGGAGTCAGGGAGAAGACCTCCGCCGACGCCGTCGAATGGAACGTCGACCGCATCAAGGCCCCCCAGGTCTGGGAGCGGCTCGGCGTGCGCGGCGAGGGCATCGTCGTCGCCAACATCGACAGCGGCGTCGACCACACCCACCCCGCCCTCACGGACAAGTACCGGGGCAGGAAGCCGGACGGCGGCTACGACCACAACCACAACTGGTTCGACCCGGCGGGCGTCTGCGCCGGCGCCGCGCCCTGCGACAACAACGACCACGGCACCCACACCATGGGCACGATGGTCGGCGACGACGGCGGGGCCAACAAGACCGGCGTCGCCCCCGGCGCCACCTGGATCGCAGCCAAGGGCTGCGAGTCCAACTCCTGCTCCGAGGCCTCCCTCCTCGCCTCCGGACAGTGGATCGTCGCCCCGACCGACCTCGACGGCCGTAACCCCCGCCCCGACCTCGCCCCGCACGTCGTCAACAACTCCTGGGGCAGCTCGGCACACGACGACTGGTACCGGCAGGTCGTCGACACGTGGCGCGCCGCCGGCATCTTCCCCGCCTTCTCCAACGGGAACGCCGGCCCCGGCTGCGGAACCAGCGGATCGCCCGGCGACTACGCGGGCTCCTACAGCTCCGGCGCCTTCGGCAGCGACGGCGCCATCGCCTCCTTCTCCTCGCGCGGAGCCGGCCCCGGCGGCATCGTCAAACCGAACATCGCCGCCCCCGGCGTGAACGTGCGCTCCTCCGTTCCCGGCGGCGAGTACGCGTCCTTCTCCGGCACCTCCATGGCCTCACCGCACACCGCCGCCACCGTGGCCCTGCTGTGGTCGGCCGCGCCCTCCCTCGCCGGCGACGTCGCGCAGACGGAGTCCCTGCTGGACGGCACGGCCCAGGACACCGACAACGGCCAGTGCGGCGGCGCCCCCGCCGACAACAACGTCTTCGGCGAAGGCCGGCTCGACGCCCTCGCCGCGGTCACCGCCGCTCCGCGCGGAGCGGTCGGCGCGCTCGCCGGCACGGTCCGCGGCGACGGCGGCGAGCCCGTCGCGGGCGCCAGGGTGACCGCGCACGGACCGATCGACCGGACCGCCACCACGGCCGCCGACGGCACCTACCGGTTCGGCGTCCTGTCCGTCGGCGCGTACGAGCTCACGGCCTCGAAGTTCGGCTACGGACAGCACGCCACGACGGCGACCGTCACCGAACAGGCCACCGCCACCGCGGACCTCACCCTCACCCGGGCGGCCAGTGCCACACTCACCGGCACCGTCACCTCGCCCGCCGGCCCCGCCGCCGGGGCGGCCGTCACCGTCGCGGACACCCCCGTGACCGCCACCACCGACGCGCAGGGCCGCTTCGAGGTCACCCTGCCGCACGGCACCTACGACGTGAACGCCGCCCACCCCGCCCGCTGCCTCACCGCCGGCACCGTCAAGGCCACCGTCACGGGCGACACCGCCGTCACGATCGGCCTCCCCGAACGCACCGACGGCTACGGCTACGCCTGCACCGCCGACGGCGGCCGCCCGTACGCCGCCGGCGAGCGCAGGCTCGCCCTGACCGGCGACAACACCACCGAGCGCGTCGACCTGCCCTTCCCCCTGCCGCTGTACGGGAAGACGTACGCCCAGGCCTGGATCGGCACCAACGGCACCGTCAGCCTCGGCGGCAACCACACCGGCGACGTCAACGGCGACATCCCGAGCGCCGCCACCCCCAACGCGGCCCTCTACCCCTTCTGGGACGACCTCGTCGTCGGCGCCGCCGACAGCGGATCGGGCGTCTTCACCGCCGTCACCGGCACCGCCCCGCACCGCAGCTACGTGATCGAGTGGCGCAAGGTCGCCCACTGGTCCGCGCAGGCCGACACCTTCTCCTTCTCGGCGGCCATCGGCGAGGACGGCACCGTCACCTACTCCTACAAGGGGACGGGCGGCACCGGCATCAAGGGCGGCTCGACCGCCACCGTCGGCGTGGAGAACGCCACCGGCACCGACGCCTTCCGGTACTCCTTCAACACCCCCGTCATCACCGACGGCCTGTCGCTCGCCTTCCGCACCACCCGCAGCGGCGTCGTCACCGGCCGGGTCCTCGACGCCAACGACGGGGGCGGGGTCCCCGGCGCCACCGTGACCGTCGGCAGCGGCGAATCGGCCGTCTCCGCCACCACCGCCGCCGACGGCGGGTACGTCGTCCAGAGCCCCTCGGGCGCCCGTACGGTCACCCTGGCCGCCCCCGCGTACGAGACCGCCACCACCACCGCGGACGTCAAACCGGCCGACGTCACCACCGTCGAACGGTCCCTGCGCACCGGCCGGGTCACCGCCGCCGCGCCGGCCGTGGAACTGGTCCTCCCCGCCGGACAGAGCCGCACCCGCACCCTGGACCTCACCAACCCCGGCCTCACCACCGCCTACACGGCCGCCGAGGACGCGTCCTGGCTGACCGTGACCCCGGCCGGGGGGAACCTGCCCACCGGCGGCAAAACCGCGCTGGCCCTGACCGCCGACACCGCCGGACTGGCCCCGGGCACGGTGCTGAGCACCGGCCTGCGGATCACCTCGGGCAGCGGCCGCACCCCCGTGCTCACCGTCCCCGTCACCATCGTCGTCCCGCGCTACCAGACCGCCGTGGACGCCGGCTCCGACCGCGCCGGCACGGACGCGGCCGGCGACTCGTGGTCCCCGGACCGCAAGTACACCCCCGGCTCGTACGGCCACCAGGGCAACTCCGCCGTCCACTCCACCGGCCGCACCATCGCCGGCACCGACGACCAGCGGCTCTTCCGCAGCGCCCGCGAGGGCATGTACGAGTACCGCTTCGACAACGTCCCGAGCGGCACCTACACCGTGGAGCTCGGATTCGCCGAGCTCTCCCACACCCGGCCCGACAAGCGCGTCTTCGACGTCCTCGCCGAAGGCGCCCAGATCCTGCCCTCCCTCGACATCTCCCTGGAGGCGGGCACCTACACCGCCCTGACCAGGACCTACACCGTCAAGGTCACGGACGGGGTGCTCAACCTCCGCTTCGTCACGCACAACGGCTCCGGCAAGCCCCTGGTCAACACCCTCCGGGTGACCGACCGCCCCGACAAGAGCTAGACGGCCGGCCCCCGTCCGCCGTCCGCCGCCCGGCCGCCGTCCGCCGCCCGGCAATCGGGTGGCGGACGGCGGCTCCGCCCGGACTCCCCGGCGGACGTGCCCGGACCGCCGGGCGGGGCGACGTAGCGTGGCCGACCATGACGCCGCACATCGAGGCACTCATGCGCGCCGCCGACCCGGCCGCGCTCTGGGCGGTGGGCTCTGCGGACGCCGTCCACGCCGCCCACCCCGGCCCGGCCCCGGACCCCGCCACCCCCGACGGCTGGGACACCCCGCTCGACGCCGGCCCCCTCGCGGCGGTGCTCGCGCTCTGGCCCGTCATCGGCGGCCTCGTCGCCCGCGGCGAGCTCACCCTGCACACCCCGCTCACCGCCTACGGGAAGACCGCCTCGGCGGGGCTGCCCGCCGGCACCACCGCCCACCACCTGCTCACCCGCGGCGACGGCCCCTCCGCCCGGCCCGCGCTCACCGCCCTCACCCGCCTCGCCGAACACCTCGCCGGCACCCCGCTGGCCGACCTCGCCCGCACGGCCGTCTGGCAGCCCCTCGGCATGGCCCGCACCCGCCTCGCCGAAGACACCCTGCACACCACCCCGGCCGACCTCGTCCGGTTCCTGCGCCACCTGCTCTCCACCGCCGACCGGCCCATCACCCGCGCCTGGACCGCCGAGTCCCTGCGGATCCGCACCGGCGAACTCACCCCCTCGCGCGGCCTCCTCTGGCACCCCGCACCCGCCGGGGTCTGGACCCACCACCCCCCGTCCGGCGGCGGCCCGGGCGTGTGGATCGCACCCCGCCGGGACCGCTGGGCCCTGCTCGTCCCCGGCCCCGTGACGGCCGCCGCCGGCCCGCTGCGCACCGCCTTCCGCGACGCCGCGTTCGGCCCCGCTCCCGCGCGCGCCGCCGACGGGGCGGACGTACGGTGATCCCGAAATCACCGCACGCAGCACCCGCGAGGAACCCATGCCCGACGCCGCGACCGCCCTGGCCACCGAACCGGACGCCGCCACGCTCGACGCCCTGTGCCGGGACCTCGCCGAGGCCGCCGACGCCGTCGGCGAGGCCGCCCGCTACGCCTCCGGGCTCGCCCTCGGCCCCCGCCTCACGGCGGGAGCGCTCACCGGGCGGGGCGGCAGCCGCCGCCGCGCCTGGCGGACCCTGCTGCGCACCCTCACCGACCCCGCCGGGCTCGGCTGGGCCCCGCGCGGCCGCGGGCTCGCCCGGGCCGGATGGCTCGCCGGGATCCTGCGCGGCCGGGAGAGCCTCGCCGTCAGCACCGCCGTCTGCGGGCTGAAGGGCCGGATCCGTGCCGCCGCCGCGGGCCGCCCCGAACTGCTCGCCGACCCGGGCTGCGCCGCCGTGCTGCGCGCCGTCGCGGAGGACCGCCAGGCCGACGCGGCCCGCGCCTTCCGGGCGCTGCTGCGCGAGCGGGGCGCCGGGCAGGCCTTCGCCCTGCTGACCCCGGTCTTCGCGGACGTCCTCGCCTGGCACGCCCTCACCGACGAGAACCCCTTCAACGACCACGCGGGCTGGCAGGTGGCCACCGGCCGCGCCGTCACCGCCGAACCCCTGCTGGGCCTCGGCGCCGCCCTGCGGGCCTTCTGTTCCCGCGGCCCCGGGCCGGGCGGGCCCCTCCCGCTCCCCGGAACCGCCCCGGCCTCCCGGAGGAACCCGTGAGCGACTGCCCCCTGCTCAGCCGGCCCGCCCCGTCGGAGGGGCTGCGCACCCACTCCGCCGCGCTGCGCTCCCACGCCAGGAGACTCCGGGCGGGGGCGGCGGCCCTGGAGTGGCACGGCCGCGAGGCCGACGTGTTCCGCGCCGAGGTCGCCGCCCTCGCCGACCGCTGCGCCCGCGCCGCCGAAGGCCTCGCCCTCGCGGCGGCCCAGCTGGAGGGCCCGCAGCCCCGGCGCCGCCGGCCCCGGCCGGGCCCGGCGCGGTCAGAGGAGGAGTGACAGCAGCAGGACGAAGCCCAGGCCGACCACCGAGATGATCGTCTCCATCACCGACCAGGTCTTCAGGGTCTGCCCGACGCTCAGCCCGAAGTACTCCTTGACCAGCCAGAACCCGGCGTCGTTGACATGGCTGAAGAAGAGCGAGCCCGCTCCGATCGCCAGCACCAGCAGCGCGGTCTCCGTGCTGGACGAGCCCGCGGCCAGGGGCGCCACCAGGCCGGCAGCCGAGATGGTGGCGACCGTGGCCGAGCCGGTGGCCAGCCGGATGGCGACCGCGATCAGCCAGGCCAGCAACAGGGCCGGGACGGCCCAGTCCTCGGAGAGGTCCAGGACCATCCGGCCCACGCCCGCGTCGATCAGCGTCTGCTTGAAGCCGCCGCCCGCGCCCACGATCAGCAGGATCCCCGCGATCGGGGCGAGGGACTTCTCCACCGTGGACGACAGCCGCTCCCGGGTGAACCCGGCGGCCCGGCCGAGGGTGAACATCCCGGTCAGGACGGCCGTGAGGAGGGCGATCAGCGGGGATCCGATGACGTCCGCGGCCTTCTGCACGCCGCTCGCGGGGTCGTCGACGACGATGTCGACCAGGGCCTTGACCAGCATCAGCGCCACCGGGAGCAGCACCGTGAAGACCGTCGCCCCGAACCGGGGGCGGTGTGCGGGCTCCGCCGCCGGACGCTCGGGGACCATGTCTTCCGGCACCGGGACGTCGACCCAGCGCGCGGCGTACCGGGAGAACAGCGGCCCGGCGATCACCACCGTCGGTATCGCCACGAGCACCCCGAGGGCGAGGGTGAGGCCCAGGTCGGCGCGGAGCGCGTCGATGGCGACCAGAGGTCCGGGGTGCGGCGGGATCAGCCCGTGCATCACGGACAGGCCGGCCAGCGCGGGCACGCCGATCCGCATCAGGGAGTAGCGGCCGCGCCGGGCGACGAGCAGCACCACCGGGATCAGCAGCACGATGCCGACCTCGAAGAAGAGCGGAAGCCCGATCACCGAGGCGATGAGCACCATCGCCCAGGGCATGGCCCGGCCCCGCGCGCGGGCGAGGATCGTGTCGACGATCTCGTCCGCCCCGCCCGAGTCGGCCAGGAGCCTGCCGAGGACCGCGCCGAGGGCGATGAGGACGCCGACGCCCGCGACGGTGGAGCCGAGGCCCGCGGTGAAACTGGCGATCGTCTTGGCCGGCGGGGCGCCGGCGAGGGAGCCGAGGGCGAGCGAACCGACCGTCAGGGCCAGGAAGGCGTGCATCTTCAGACGGGTGATGAGCAGGACGATGACGGCGATGCCCGCGAGGACGGCGATGCCCAGCTGGGCGTCGCCCGCCGAGGTGATGGGTCCGGGGGCGGCCGCCGCCAGAGTCTCCGCGCTGAGACCGGTCACGATGAGGTTCCTCGGCTCTCGAACGCTCGGAGGGCGTCCAGCGCCCGTTCGGTGATTTCCTCGGGCGTGCCGGCGATGGAGACGGCGGTCCCGCGTTCGCCGGAGTGCAGCGGTTCGAGCGCGGTGAACTGGGAGTCCAGCAGGGAGGCGGGCATGAAGTGGCCCGTGCGGGCCGCCATCCGCTGCTCGACGAGCGGCCGTTCCCCGGTGAGGTGGACGAACACGGCGTCCGGGGCGGCCGCGCGCAGGCGGTCGCGGTAGGCGCGCTTGAGGCAGGACGCGGCGATCACGCCGCCGCCCTGTCCGGCCCGGTCGCGGATCCACTCGCCGATGGCGTCCAGCCAGGGCCGGCGGTCGGCGTCGTCCAGCGGGGTGCCGGCCGACATCTTGGCCACGTTGGCGGCCGGGTGGAAGGCGTCCCCTTCCGCGTACGGGAGGCCGAGTGCCTCCGCGAGCAGTCGGCCCACGGTCGTCTTGCCCGTGCCGGCGACGCCCATCACCACGATGACGCGCTGGGAGCCCACGTCGTACCTCGCTGTCCTCGTCTGCTGGGGCACCACTGAAGCGCATTAAGTAGTACTTATTCAAGGGTCGGAGGCCGAAACGTCACATCTTTTGACGTCCGGGGTGTCACCGTACGCTTACGCCATGACCACCGAAGGCAGTCCGGGCAGTCCCGGCGGTTCCGGCTCAGGACTCCACTCCCAGGTGCTGGACACCCTCGGGCTCGCGATCACGGCGGGCGAGTACCCGCCCGGCAGTGTCCTGCGCACGGACGGGATCGCCGGGCGTTTCGACGCCTCCCGCACCGTGGTCCGGGAGGTGGTCCGCGTCCTGGAGTCGATGCAGCTCGTCGAGTCCCGCCGCCGGGTCGGGGTCACCGTCCGCCCCGCCGAGGAGTGGAACGTCTACGACCCGCGCGTCATCCGCTGGCGCCTCGCGGGCGCCGACCGCCCCCGCCAGCTGCGCTCGCTGACCGTCCTGCGCTCCGCCGTCGAACCCGTCGCCGCCGGACTCGCGGCCGCCCACGCCACCCCGGAACAGTGCGAGCGGCTCACCGGGGCCGCCCTCGGCATGGTCCGCACCTCCCGCGGCCACCAGCTGGAGGGCTACCTCCACCACGACATCGCCTTCCACCGCACGGTGCTGGAGGCTTCCGGCAACGAGATGTTCGCCCGCCTCGGGGATGTCGTCGCCGAGGTCCTCACCGGCCGCACCGAGCACGCCGTGATGTTCCACGACCCCGACCCGGCCGCCGTCACCCTCCACGTGCGGGTCGCCGAGGCGGTCCGGGAGGGCGACGCGGCGGCCGCCGAAGCCCTGACCCGCCGGATCGCCCTCGGCGCCCTGGAGGAACTGGACGTACTGGCCCCCTGACCGGGCGCGTGCGCCGGGGCTCCGGGGGCACCGCCGCCCCGGGGCTCCTCAGGGCCGGGCCGCCGGACCGTGCGCACGGACGAGTGACCCGGCCGCGGGCCCCGGCGGGACTGCCACGTCGTCGCCGCGCGTGGCGAACTGGGTCCGGTACAGCTCGGCGTAGCGGCCGCCCGCCGCGAGCAGTTCGGGGTGCGTGCCGCGCTCCACGATCCGGCCGCCCTCGACCACCAGGATCAGGTCGGCGGCCTGGACCGTGGACAGCCGGTGGGCGATCACCACGGCGGTCCGGCCGTCCAGGGCCTCCGCCAGCGCCTCCTGCACGGCCGCCTCCGAGGTGGAGTCCAGGTGGGCGGTGGCCTCGTCGAGGATCACCACCCGCTGGCGGGCCAGCAGCAGCCGGGCGATGGTCAGCCGCTGCCGCTCCCCGCCCGACAGCCGGTAGCCGCGCTCGCCGACGACGGTGTCCAGGCCGTCCGGGAGGGAGGCGACCAGCCCGTCCAGGCGGGAGCGGCGCAGGGCGTCCCACAGTTCGTCCTCGGACGCCCCGGGCCGGGCCAGCAGCAGGTTGGACCGTACGGACTCGTGGAAGAGGTGCCCGTCCTGGGTGACCATGCCGAGGGTGTCGCGGATCGAGTCGGCCGTGAGGTCCCGTACGTCGACACCGCCCAGGCGGACCGCGCCCGCGTCGGCGTCGTACAGGCGCGGCAGCAGCTGCGCGATGGTCGACTTGCCGGCGCCGGAGGAGCCGACGAGGGCGACCATCTGGCCGGGTTCGGCCCGGAAGGAGACGTCGTGGAGCACCTGGGCGCCGCCCCGGGCGTCGAGGACGGCCACCTCCTCCAGGGAGGCGAGCGAGACCTTGTCGGGGGAGGGGTAGCCGAAGGAGACCCCGTCGAACTCCACCGACACCGGGCCCGCGGGCACCTCGACGGCGTCCGGCTTCTGGGCGATCAGCGGTTCGAGGTCGAGGATCTCGAAGACCCGCTCGAAGCTGACCATGGCGCTCATCACCTCGACGCGGGCCCCGGCCAGCGCGGTCAGCGGGGCGTACAGCCGGGTCAGCAGCAGCGCCAGGGCGACGACCGAGCCGGCCTCCAGGGTGCCGCGCAGGGCGAACCAGCCGCCCAGGCCGTAGACCAGGGCGAGCGCCAGGGCGGAGACCAGGGTGAGGGCGGTGATGAAGGCCGACTGGGCCATCGCCGTACGGATCCCGATGTCCCGGACCCGGGCCGCGCGGGCCGCGAACTCGGCGGACTCGTCCGAGGGCCGCCCGAACAGCTTGACGAGGGTCGCGCCCGGGGCGGAGAAGCGTTCCGTCATCTGCGTGCCCATCGCCGCGTTCAGGGCCGAGGCCTCCCGCTGCATCCCCGCCATCCGGGAGCCCATCCGCCGGGCCGGCAGGACGAACACCGGCAGCAGCACCAGCGCGAGCAGGGTGATCTGCCAGGAGATGGTGAGCATCACGCCCAGCGTCAGCAGCAGGGTCACCACGTTGGACACCACCCCGGAGAGGGTGTTGCTGAAGGCCCGCTGCGCGCCGATCACGTCGTTGTTGAGCCGGCTGACCAGCGCGCCCGTCCGGGTCCGGGTGAAGAAGGCGACCGGCATCCGCTGGACGTGGTCGAAGACGGCCCGGCGCAGGTCGAGGATCAGCCCCTCGCCGAGGGTGGCGGACAGTTTGCGGGTCAGCAGGCCCAGCCCGGCCTCCGCCACCGCGATCACCGCGATGAGCAGGGCGAGCCGGACGACCCCGCCCTCGTCCCCCTGCCCGACGATGGTGTCCACGATCCGGCTGGCCAGCAGCGGGGTGGCCACCGCCAGCAGCGCGCCCACCACGCTGAGCAGCAGGAAGAGGGTGAGCCCGCGCCGGTGCGGGCGGGCGAAGGAGGCGATCCGGCGCAGGCTCGCCCGGGAGAACGGGCGGCGGTCCTGCTGGGCGTTGATCGCGCTGTGCAGCGAGTGCCAGGCGGTGATTTCCATGTCCATGACTCCACGCTAAAACCTCAACCAAACTTCAGGTCAAGGAATCGGTCCGGAGTCACTTCCTCGGGCGTCCAACTCGTGTCCCTTCCACGGAACTTCGGGATCCCCGGGCGCTGTCGGCGCCCGGTGGCATCATCGGGGAATGACGCAGCCACCGCAGTCATCACAGCCGGACCGCCCCGCCGGCCCGGACCGTCCGGCCCGCTCCGCCGGGGACACCGTCCTCGACCGCTTCGCCCACTGGGCCCGCCTGGCCCCGCAGGCCCCCGCCCTCCTCACCGGCGACGAGGCCGTCTCGTACGCCGCGCTCGACGCGGAGTCCGGCCGGCTGGCGCGGCGCATGGCCGACGCGGGCCTGGCCCCGGGCGGCCTCGTCGCCCTCGCCCTGCCCCGGCAGCGGGAACTCGTCACGGCCCTGCTCGCCGTCCTCAAGGCGGGCGGGGCCTACGCCGTCGTCAACGCCGCCGACCCGCGGGGAGGACGCGCGCAACTCGCCGCCCTCGCACCGGACCTCCTCGTCGCCCACCCCGCCGACGAGGCCCGCCTCCACGCCGCCGAGGACACCCGGATCCTGCACCCGGCCGAAGCCGTGCCCGCCCCGCGACCCGCCGACGCGGACGGCCCCGTCCCCGGACGCACCCCCGCCAACGGCACCGCGGCCGTCCTGTTCACCGGCGCGGCCACACCCCGCCCCGTCCCCGTCGGCCACGCGCTGCTCCTCGCCGCCCATGAGGCCTGGGCGGAGGCGGCCCGGCTGACCCCGCAGGACCGGCACCTGTTCACCGGCGGCCCGGACACCACCCCCTTCGCCGCCGGCTGGACCCGGGCCCTGTGCTCCGGCGGCGCCCTCGTCCTGCCCGAGGGCGCCGCCTGGCGGCCCGGGGAAGCGCGCCGCGCCGTGCGGGACGCACAGGCCGGCGTGGTCCACACCGACCCGGCGGGCGCCGCCGAACTGCTCCTCGCGGAGGAGCCCCCGGGCCCCGCCGCCGTCCCGGCCCGCCGCGAACCCGACGCCGAACTCCGCTCGCTGCGCCTGCTCGCCGTCAGCGGGGACCGGCTCTACCTCGACGAGCAGATCGCCCTGCAGGACCGGCTGCGCCCCGGCGCGCGCGTCCTCAACGTCTACGCCCTCACCGAGGCCGCGGGCACCGGCGCCTGGTTCGAACTGCCGCAGCTGCCCCGCCCGCTGGACGACCCGGAACGGATCTCCCTGCTCGGCACCGCCTTCCCCGGCTGCCGGATCCTGCTGCGCGACGGGGAGGTCCTCCTGGAGCCGCCCGGCGGGGGAGACGCGGTACCCACCGGGGACCGCGGGGTGCTGCGCCCTGACGGGCTCCTGGAGTTCGGTGGCAGGATCCGCGACCGAATCGAGTCGGGGGACGGCGGCCGGCTCGACCCGTACCCCCTGGAGTCCGCGATCCGTACGCACCCCGGGGTGGGCACCGCCCTGGTCGCCCGCGTGCCCGTGCCCGGGGGCGGGGAGCGGCTCGTCGCGTACGTCGCCCCGCCACCCGGCACCCCGGCCGACGCCCTGCCGAACGCCGCCCGGCTGCGGGAGCACCTGAAGGGGGTGGCGCCCGCCGCGGAGGCCCCCCGCGCGGTGATCCGGATGCGCGCCCTGCCCCGCACCCGAGCCGGCCGCGAGGACCGCACGCAGGTACCGCGGCCGCCGCTGCTGCTGGCCCCCGTGGCCGGGAGCCGGGGTAGCGGCAAGTACGGGGGCGCCGCGCGCGCCGGCACGGCCGGGAGCGAGCCCGTCGTGCCGCTCGCCTTCGCCCTGGGCTGCGGGGCGCCGCTCCTGGGGCTCCTCAGCCGGGTCCTCACGGGCGTCATCTGGCCCGGATCGACCGACCTCACCGGCGTCCCGAACCCGTGGGCCCTCCTCTTCTGGATCCTCTACCTCTGCGAGTGCCTCGCCTTCGGGGCCGGGGTGATGTTCCTCTTCACCGGACGCGGGCCGATGCTGGCGCAGGGGCGCGGACGGCGCATCACCACCGCCGCCCACCTGGCGATCGCGTACCTGCTCATCGCCTGGTGGCCGCAGGACAACTTCTACCGGCTGGCGGCCAAACAGGACTGGCCGCGCCAGGCCGCCCTCGTCTACGCCTTCAACGTCCCGCTCATGATCGCCGCCGTGGTCGTGGCCCTCTACGCCACCCGGAAGCCGGCCAGCCCGTTCGACTTCGACGACTGACCGGGGGCGGGGACGGGAGCGGGAGCGGCGCCCCCGGGGACCGGGGACTCCGCCCCGCCCCCCGGTCCCGCCGCCAACGCCGCCCCGCCCCCCGGTCCCGCCGCGAACTCCGCCCCGCCCCCCGGTCCCGCCGCGAACTCCGCCCCGAAGCCGGAACCGGCCGCCAGGGCCCGCTCCCGCACCAGCGCCTCGGCCGCGTCCAGCGCCCCGGCGTCGTGCGCGGCCACCAGCACGCCCAGCCACGGCGCCGGGTCGAAGGCGCCCGTCGGGATCGCCGGCACGAACACCGCCCCGAGCCGCGCACAGCCCCGCGCCAGCTCCGCGCACAGTTCCTCCAGTTGCGCGTCGGGCAGCCGCGCGCCCAGCTCCACCCGGTCGGCGATCCGTACGAGGTGCCCCGCGCCCCGCAGTTCGTCCAGCCGGGCCGCCACCATGAAGGCCGCCGAAGGGCCGGTCAGCCGCAGGTTGGCCTCGGTCGGCGCGAGCCGTCCCGCCGCGTCGCAGACGAAGTCCACGTCGAACCAGCCCCGGTGGCCGGCCGCCGCCAGCTCCCGGCCCACCGCCGCCCCGAAGGCCAGCAGCGGCCCCGCCAGGCGGTCGGGCACCACCCCGGGCCCGACCGTCGCGCCCCGGTACCCGCCGTCCGCCACGTCCATCACCGCCGCGCCGACCTCGTGCGCCCGGCCCGCCCCGTCCACGAACCCGTCGTAGGTCAGGTCCCGCGGAACGTGCGCGTCCGCCGGGCCGTGCACGTACTCCTCCAGCAGCAGCGGCCCGCGCGGCAGCCGCCGCAGTACGGCCCGGGCGCCTCCGGCCGCCTCGACGTCCCCGGCGGTGACCACCGCGGTGCCCGAACCGCCGACACCGTGCTCCGATTTGAGAACGGTGCTCTCGCCCGCCCGGGCCCGCGCCGCCAGCAGCCGGACGGCCGTCCGCCGGGTCGGGGCCCGCCACTGCGCGGGGAGGGTGATCCCCGGGTGCCCGCCGCCCGCCAGGATCCGCCCGAACAGGCCGTGCGCCGCCGACTTCGACTCGTACCGCAGTTCGCCCGGCCGCCACGGCAGGCCCGCGAGGCGCGCGTACGGCCCGGTCCGCCCCCACGGCACGAGGGGCAGCCCGCGTTCCGTCACCCGCCGCGCCAGCGACGGCCGGGCCGACACGGCGTCCGACAGCCCCGCACCCCGCTCCAGGAGCCCGTCGTACACCTCGACCTCCGGACCCCAGCCCAGCTGCCTCCCGACCAGCTCGACCCAGCCCGGGGGCACCGGCCGGGGCAGCACCAGGGCCGCCGGGTACGGGCTGTAGAACGCGGCGAGGCAGGCGTAGTCGTGCGCGGCCCGCTGCTCCCCGCCGAGGGAGGCGTCGGCGAACTGGACGTTGAACTCGGCGACGTTCCCCACGTGCACCGCCGGGACCCCGCCCGTCCAGGCCCGCGCCCAGCCGGCGAGCGGAACGGGGGCCGCCGCGAAGCGGACGAGCCCCTCCGGGGACGCGCCGGGGCGCTCGACGGCGCCCATCGCGCGGTAGAAGCCCGCCGCGTGCGGATCGGAGTCGATCAGCAGCCGGCGGAACCCCAGGCCGGCGGCCCGGCGCAGCGCGTCCCGGTACAGCAGCCGCCCGGTGCCGAGCCCGATGGACCGGGGCTCCACGAACAGCAGCCCGAGCCGCGCCGCCGGCTCCCCTCCGGGGTCCCCGGCGTCTTCCAGGGAGGCCAGGCCCAGCAGATCCCCCCGTCCGTTTTCGGCCACCGTGATCCGCCGGGCGGCGAGCTCGTGCTCCCGTACGGCGAGCTGCGGCGCGCACGCGGCGAGGAACCCGGCGTCGTACCCCCAGTGCGCCTTGGACCGCATCACCAGCGCGGTCAGCGCCGCGGCCTCCCCGGCCCGCGCGAACCTGACCTTTGCCATTTCCTGACCTCCCCATGGTCCGGGGCGGGGCCGTGCGATAGATTCGGCCTCCCCACGGCACGTCCTGGCACATCTTTTCCCACCCACGCGGAGACAGGCTTCTCAATGAGCGACATCGTCAACGGACTTGGCCGTACCAGCGCCTACGGCGCCCTCGGCCTGGTGCTGCTGATCCTCGGCATCGTCCTCGTGGACGTGCTGACGCCCGGGAAGCTCCCCAAGCAGATCTGGGAGGAGCGCAACCGCAACGCGGCCCTCCTGCTCAGCTCCGCGCTCCTCGGCATCGGCGGCATCGTCTTCACCTCGATCTGGACCACCTACGAGGACTTCGGCAAGGGCCTGCTGTCCACGGCCGCCTTCGGTGTCCTCGGCCTGGTCCTGATGGCCGTGGCCTTCCTGGTGCTCGACCTGGTGACCCCGGGCAAGCTCGGCGCCATCGTGGTCGACCCCGAGCCGCACCCGGCCGTGTGGGTCACCGCCTCCTGCAACCTCGCGGTAGCCGCCGTCGTCGCGGCGTCCATCGCCTGACCGGCGACGGCACCACACGACGAGAGCGCCGCTCCCCTCGGGGAGCGGCGCTCTCGTCGTGTGGGCGAGCGGCCGCCAGCGGGCGGGGAACGCAGGTGAGGCGGTCGGGACGGACCGCCGTCCGCCATCGGTGAACACCACCCCGAGCGGGCGCAACGGTCACTACCGTCCCGTCACATGACGATGGCGACGGTCACCACGCGTACGGTCGAGTACCCGGCCGGCAACCTGACGATGGTCGGACACCTCGCGCTCCCGGCCGGTAGCGAGCGCCGGCCGGCGGTCCTGCTCGGACCCGAGGGGGTGGGGCTCAGCGACGTCGACCGCCGCCGGGCCGAGGCCCTGGCCGGGCTGGGGTACGTGGCGCTGGCCTTCGACCTCCACGGCGGGCGCTATCTGGAAGACCCGGAGGACATGCTGGCCCGTTGCATGCCGCTGCTCGCCGACCCCGACCGGTTGCGGGGAATCGGTCATGCCGCGCTCGACGTGCTGCGCGGCGAACCACGGGCGGACACCGACCGGATCGCCGCCGTCGGCTACGGCACCGGGGGCGCGGTCGCGCTGGAACTCGGGCGTGACGGCGTCGGCCTGCGCGCGATCGGGACGGTCAACGCGCTGACCACGGGCCGCCCGGGCGAGGCGGCACGCATCCGCTGTCCGGTGTGGGCCGGGGTCGGGTCGGAAGACCCGATCATGCCGCCCGCCCAGCGGGACGCCTTCGCCGCGGAGATGCAGGCCGCGGGGGTCGACTGGCGCATCGTGGTCTACGGAGGGGCCCTGCACGCCTTCCACCACCCACCGGTCGGCCACACCGTCCGTCCCGGCGTCGGCCACCACCCGCGGCACGCACAGCGAGCCTGGCGTGACGTCGTCGCGCTGCTCGCCGAGTGCCTGCCCGTCACGGAGTGATCCGGCCGGTTCACCCCCCGGCAACGGCACACCGGTCGCGGCACGGCCGCCCCCCGGGGCCCTACTGCCGGTAGCCGCTGAGGAACCGGCCGATCCGGCTGATCGCCGCGTCCAGGTCGTCGGCGTACGGCAGGGTCAGGATCCGGAAGTGGTCCGGGCGCGGCCAGTTGAAGCCCGTGCCCTGGACGACCTGGATCTTCTCCCGCAGCAGCAGGTCGAGCACGAACCGCTCGTCGTCGTGGATCGGGTGCACCTTCGGGTCGATGCGCGGGAAGGCGTACAGGGCGCCCTTGGGCTTCACGCAGGACACGCCGGGGATCTCGTTCAGCTTCTCCCAGGCCCGGTCGCGCTGTTCCAGGAGGCGGCCGCCCGGGGCGGTCAGCTCGTGGATGGACTGGCGGCCGCCCAGCGCGGCCTGGATGGCGTACTGGGCCGGGGCGTTGGCGCACAGCCGCATGGAGGCGAGCATGGTCAGCCCCTCCAGGTAGCTGCGGGCGTGCTGCCTGGGCCCGCTGACCACGAGCCAGCCGGAGCGGAAGCCCGCCACCCGGTACGTCTTCGACAGCCCGCAGAAGGTGAGGACCACCAGGTCGGGGGCGAGGGCGGCGGCGCTGTGGTGGACCGCGTCGTCGTACAGGATCTGGTCGTAGATCTCGTCGGCGAAGACCATCAGCCCGTGGCGGCGGGCGAGTTCCAGGATGCCTTCGAGGACTTCCTTAGGGTAGACGGCGCCCGTGGGGTTGTTGGGGTTGATGATGACCACGGCCTTGGTGCGGTCCGTGATCTTGGACGCCATGTCGTCCAGGTCCGGGTACCAGTCGGCGGACTCGTCGCAGACGTAGTGGACGGCCTTGCCGCCGGCGAGGGTGGTGACGGCGGTCCACAGCGGGAAGTCCGGGGCGGGGATGAGGACCTCGTCCCCGTCTTCCAGGAGCGCCTGCACGGCCATGGAGACCAGCTCGGACACGCCGTTGCCGAGGAAGACGTCGTCCACCGTCACGTCCGTCAGGCCGATGGCCTGGTAGCGCTGGACGACGGCCCGGCGGGCGGAGAGCACCCCGCGCGAATCGGTGTACCCGTGGGCCTTCGGGAGCATCCGGATCATGTCCTGGACGATCTCCTCCGGCGCCTCGAAGCCGAACAGGGCCGGGTTGCCGGTGTTGAGGCGGAGCACGCTGTGACCGGCCTCCTCAAGGGCGTTGGCGTGCTCGATCACCGGGCCCCGGATCTCGTAGCAGACCTCGCTCAGCTTGCTCGACTGCCGGAACTCCATGCCGTGCCCTCCCTGTTCCCGTACGCCGGACCTCTTGCTTGGTTTTACCAAGCAAGAGCTTGGAAAGTCCAACATGTTGTCTAGACTGCGCTGCATGTCACCTCGTCAGCCACGCCGTCGAAGCTACGACCAGTACTGCGCCTCGGCCCGCGCCCTGGACGCGGTCGGGGACCGCTGGACCTTGTTGATCGTCCGGGAACTGCTGGCCGGGCCCCGCCGCTACACCGACCTGCACGCCGACCTGCCGGGCGTCTCCACGGACGTACTCGCCGGCCGGCTCAAGGACATGGAGGCGCAGGGCCTCGCCACCCGCCGCAAGCTCCCCCCGCCGGCGGCCGCGACGGTGTACGAACTGACCGAGCGCGGCGCCGGACTGCTGCCCGTGCTGACCGCGCTCGCCGCATGGGGCGCCCCCGACCTCGCCGAACGCCGCCCCACCGACGCGCTGCGCGCCCACTGGTACGCCCTGCCCCTGCTGCGCCGCCTCCCGGCGGTGCAGGGCCCGGCCGTCGTCGACGTGGCCCTGGACGAGGGGGTGTTCCACGTCCGCCTCGGCGGCGGGGGTCCCGCGTACGGCGACGGGCCCGCCGGGGCGCCGGACGCCCGCCTCGAACTCGACGCCGACACCTGCCGGGAGCTCGCCGAGGGGGTGCTCGACGTGCCGGAGGCCGTCGCCGAGGGCCGCCTCCGGGTCCACGGCGACGGCCCGGTGGCGGCCGCGCTGCGCGGCCACTGACCCCGGCTGCCGGCCCCGGCCGCCGACTCCGGCCGCCGACTCCGGCCGCCGAAGTCGGCCGCTGCCCCGGCCGCGACCCCGGCCTACGCCAGGCCCAGCGCGAACACCGCGAAGCCCGCCGCCAGCAGCCCCGCCACGGTACGGCGTACCGCCGGGGCCCGGCGCCCGCGGGCCGGAGCGGCCTCGAAACGGCGCGCGTACCGGGCGATGACGGCGAACAGCAGCGCGAACACCGGCAGCCACGCCGCCCGCGCCGCGAGCCAGCCGAGGGTGTCGGGCGCCGTCGTCAGCCCGGCCACCTCACCCGTGAACGAGGCGGGGACGGCGGCCGCCAGCATCGCGGTCTGGTGCCAGCACAGGACCGTCATCGCCGACAGGTTGACCACCACCACCGGCGCCCACAGCACGGGCCGGGCCAGCAGCCCCGCCAGCCGGTCCCGCAGCAGGATCGCCGCACCCGACTGCGCCGAGGCCAGCGCGAGCACCAGCAGCGACGGCGGGTGCGAGTTGGTCCGCGCCTCACCGGGGACGCCGACCATCGACGCCGGGTAGTCGAAGCCCAGCAGCAGGACCGCGAACAGCGCCGTCCCGCCCGCCAGCAGGAGCCACGCCCCGCGCCGCCCGATCCGCCGCTCGCCCCAGTCCACGCCCAGCTGGTACGCGAACAGCCAGCCCGGCAGGACGTTCAGCACGGCCAGCCAGGACGGCACCGACGCGGAGAAGGGCCCGTACCGCAGGAAGTCCACCAGCGCGACCGAGCCGAGCAGCGGTGCCGCCGCCCAACCCCCGAGCCGCCGCCCCGCCCGCACGCAGTACGGGGTCAGGGCCGTCACCACCGCGTACACCCCGACGAACCACAGCGGCTGGACCACCAGCGTGGCCCCCGTCCGCAGGGTGGTCTCCGGCACGCCCGCCGCGTACAGCAGGGGCGCGGCCAGCGCCCACACCGCCGTCACCCCGAGGACCGGCCGCCCCAGCCGGACCATCCGCCCCTTCAGCCAGGCCCCGGCCGAGCCGGCGCGGCGGTGGTAGGAGAGCACCGAGGCGTAGCCGCCGACGAGGAAGAAGACGCCGAGCATCTGGAGCACCCAGCTCGCCGGCGCGAGGGCGCCGAAGGAGGACAGCGGGCTCGCGTTGTGCAGGCCGCCCTCCGCGTCGAGGGTGAACCCGCCCAGCAGCCAGTGCCCGATGGGCACCGCCAGCAGGGCCAGCGCGCGCAGACCGTCGACGGCCCGGTCCCGGTGGGCGGGGGTCTGGCGGTCGATCCGGTCCGCCGCGCCCCGCAGCGGCGTCAGCGCCCTCATCGGACCTCCCCCTTCGCGATCGCGGCGAACGCCTCCAGGGAGCGGGTGCCGGGCGCGAAGTAGCCGGTGTGGCCCCGCACGTCCCCGGCCGGCACAGGGCGCGCACCGAAGGCGGGGGAGGCCGGGTCGGCGCCGTGCCCCAGGCCGGCGAACTCGACGTTCGGCACGTCCGCGATCCAGTCGGAGGGCCCGCGGGCCGCCCAGACGCGGGCCCGGGTGCCCAGGCCCGCCGCGCTGCCGGCGCGCATGCCGGGGGATCCGAGGGCGACGACGTCGGCGGCGTCCGTGTGCCGGGCCGCGAGCCCGCAGACCACCGAGCCGTAGCTGTGGCAGAACAGCACCGGGTCGGGCGCGCCGACCGCGTCCAGTCCGGCGGTGAATCGGGCCAGGCGGACCGCGCCGGCTTCGGCCAGCCGCCCGCCGGCCGCGTCCAGGCCCACCCCCACCGGGGTGGTGTAGCCCGTCCACGCGATGACGGCGGTGGCGTCACCGGCGGCCGCCCGCAGCGCCCGCGCCATCCCGGCCGGACCGGTGTGCGGGGCCCGTGCGGCGTCGTGCGAGGAGGCGTCGTTGTCCGACCCCGGTACGACCACCGAGACGTGGGCCGCCCGCTCCAGGTCCCCGAACACCTCGGCGACCTGCCCCCGCCCGCGCGGGTCGAAGGCCAGGACCTGCCGGCCGGGCCCGGCGAGGGAGGCGTAGCGGGGATCACCCGTGGCGAGGACGGCCACCCGGTTGGCCTCGTACCGCAGGGGGAGCGGCGCCCCCTCCAGATTGCCGACCACGAGCGGGTGTGCCCGTACCAGCTCCCGGCGCGCCGGCCCGTCCAGCCCGGCGAAGAACCGTGCCACCTCATACGGGGAAGCCCCCTGCGGATCGGGCAGCGGCCGCCCGCCCACCGAGTCGGCCCGCCAGGCGGCGGTCCCGGGCGGCGGCCCGGTGACGGCCGGCCGGCTGTCGCCCGTGGCCCATCCCGCGGTCCCCGCGACGACGGCCACCGCCAGCGCGGCCGTGACGACCGTCCTCCCGAAGCGGCGCATGCCCCTCCCCCTTCTCCTCGTGCCGGCCCCGGCGGGCCCGTGACGAGGAGGAAGGTAGGAAGGAGGTACCCGGCCGCACGTCGGACCGGAGAGCCAACCCGGATGTCATACCGGGGTAGGGGGTGGAGGAGACCAGGGGCCGGCGCCCGTGCGGCCCGGACGCGCGAAGGGGACACCCGCCGCCGCATCCGGTCCACGTCATGACGGATGCGCTACGGGTGCCCCCTGGGCGGGTGTGCGGACGGCGTCAGCGCGCGGCCGCCTCCAGCAGGACGTCCACCAGGCGCTCGGCGGCGTCCGGGCGGCCGTACGCGCGGGCGCGGTCGGCCATGTACGCCCGGCGGCTGGGGTCGGTCAGGAGCGGGCCGATCGCGTCGGCCAGGCTCTGGCCGGTGACCTCGCCGAGCAGGGCGACGGCGGCGCCCGCGTCGGCCAGGTGCTGCGCGTTGTGCGCCTGCTCGTTGCCGGCGGAGGTCGCCAGCGGGACGAACACCGCCGGCTTGCCCAGCGCGGTGAGCTCGGCCAGCGTGCCGGCCCCGGACCGGGACAGCACCACGTCGGCGAGCGCCAGCACGTCCGGCAGCTCCGGGCCGACGAAGCCCGTCACGTGGTAGCGGCCCGCCAGGACCGGGTCCAGCCCGGAGGCCGCGTAGCGCAGCTCGTCGACGTTGGCCGGGCCGCACTGGTGGATCACGTTGGCGTGGCTCAGCAGCCAGGGGAGCACCTCGCGCACCACGCCGTTGATCTGCTGGGCGCCCTGCGCGCCGCCCGTGACGTAGACGGTCGGCAGGCGGCGGTCGAAGCCGGTGAGGTTCAGGGCGTGCACGGCCTTGTCGGGGTGCCCGCTCAGCACCTCCGGGCGGACCGGGTTGCCGGTGACGACCGCGCGCTCGCGCACCTCGGCGGGCAGCAGCGGGAGCGAGGACTCCGAGGACACGGCGATGCGCGTGGCCGACCCGGCGAGCTTCCGGTTGGCCAGGCCGAGCCGGACGGTCTGCTCGTGCAGCACCAGCGGACGCTTGCACATCCGCGCCGCCAGCCCGGCGGGCACCGCGACGTACCCGCCGGTGGCCAGGACCACGTCCGGGGCGAACTCGGAGACGATCGTGCGGGCCTGGGCCACACCGAGCGGCACCTTCGCCATGTCCTTCATGTTCGCCGCGGAGAGCATCTTCAGCGGGTTCGCCGAACGGCGGATCTTCCCGGTCGCGACGGTCTTGAACGCGATCCCCTCGGCGGGGGCGACCCGCGCCTCCAGGCCGTCGGCGGTTCCGATCCACAGCACGTCGAGGGTGCTGCCGACGGCCGCGAGGCGGCCCTGCAGGGTACGGATCGCGGTCAGGGCGGGGTAGGTATGGCCACCGGTCCCGCCACCCGTGACGAGCAGCCGGAAGGAAGGGGGAAGCGCGGAAGAAAGGTTCACCCGGCCACCCTAACCGTGGCACCGGAGACCGCGACACCCGCCACGTCCCACCCCGCCCCGGCCGCTCCCGGCCGCAGCGGACACGAACGCCCCTCCCAGGTCAGCGGCCGGCCCGCACGTCCCGATGACGGTCCGTCGGATCCCGGGACGGGCCGGCACCGCGCACGCAGGCGCGGGAGCCGGGTGCCGTCACGGCGCCGCCGGCCCCGGCCAGGCCGCAGGCCGTCCAGAGCGGCACCCGCAGCACCGGACGCGGGCCGTACCGCACCACCGCCCCCCGGGCTAGGCCGTGTCGCCCGGGCGGACCAGGCCCGCCTCGTACGCGAAGATCACCGCCTGGGCCCGGTCGCGGAGGTCCAGCTTGCCCAGCACCCGGCCGATGTGCGTCTTCACCGTCTGTTCCGCCAGGACCAGGTGGGCGGCGATCTCCTGGTTCGACAGCCCCAGCGCGATCAGCTCGAGCACCTCCGTCTCGCGCGGGGTCAGGCCGTTCAGCCGCAGCGCCGGATCCCTGCGCGGTGCCGGCCGCTGCCGCACGAAGTCCGCGATCAGCCGACGGGTCACCGAGGGCGCCAGCAGCGCCTCGCCCGAGGCGACCACGCGGACCGCCGCGATCAGGTCCGCCGGCGGGGCGTCCTTCAGCAGGAACCCGGACGCGCCCGCGCGCAGCGCCTCGTACACGTAGTCGTCGATGTCGAAGGTGGTCAGCATCAGCACCTTCGGCCGGTGCGTCACCCCCGGCGGAGGGTCCAGCAGCTCGCGGGCCGCCGAGAGCCCGTCCAGCTCGGGCATCCGTACGTCCATCAGCACCACGTCCGGGTGCACCGTGCGCGAGACCCGCACCCCCTCGCGGCCGTCGGGGGCCTCGCCCACCACGTCGATGTCGGGCTGTGCCGCCAGCAGCGCGGCGAAACCCGCCCGCACCATGGCCTGGTCGTCGACGATGATCACGCGAATGGTCAACTGGGGTCCTCGGCAGTGGGGTCGGGGGGAGCGTCGAGGGGGAGGCGGGCGGCGACCCGGAACCCGCCCTCGGGCAGCGGACCCGCGTCCAGGGTCCCGCCGGTCAACCGTACGCGTTCGCGCATCCCCACCAGCCCGTGCCCCGTGCCGGAACCCTCCAGCTCCACCACCGCCTCCCGGGCCGGACCGTTGACCACCAGGACCAGTACCTCACCGCCCTCGCCCTCCCCGGACGAGCCCTCCCCGGACGAGCCCTCCCCGGCCGCGCGCGCCACCGACACCCGGGTCCGCGCGCCCGGCGCGTGCCGGACCACGTTGGCCAGGGCCTCCTGCACGATGCGGTACGCCGACAGGTCCACGGCCGGCGGCACCACCGCCCCGGCCAGCTCCGCCGCCAGCGAGTACTCCACCGGCTGCCCGGCCCGTACGGTCGCCTCCACCAGCTGCTGGATCCGCGCGATGCCCGGCTGCGGCGCCCGCTCCCCGCCGGCGCCGCCGGAGCCGTTGGCGTCACCCCGCAGCACCGTCAGCAGCCGCCGCATCTCGCCCAGCGACTCGCGCGCACTCGCGGCGATGGCCGAGAACTCCTCCCGCACCGGCTCCGGCATGCCGGGGAGCCGGTAGGGCGCCGAATCCGCCTGCACCGTGATCACCGACATGTGGTGCGCCACCACGTCGTGCAACTCCCGCGCGATCCGGGCCCGTTCCTCCAGCAGGGTGCGCCGGGCCCGCTCCGCCTCGCTGATGCTCTCCTGCTCGGCGATCCGCTGCCGCGCGTCGCCCAGCCCGCGCAGCGCGCCGGCCAGCGCCAGCACGGTCCCGGCCAGCACGAACACCAGCGCCACCGTGTTCGTCACCCCGCCCGGGTCGAAGAAGCCGAGCAGCACCCCCACCACGCCCGTCGCCAGCCACACCCGCACCAGCACCCGGACGGGCTCGCGCAGCCCCAGGCACAGCATCAGCACCAGGTACCCGACCACCGCCATCGGCGTCCACGGCCAGGAGTGCCCGGCCAGCCGGTCGGCGCCGGCCAGCAGCACCACCGCCCCGGCCACGTCCGCGAGCAGCACCACGCCCCAGGCAGCCAGCGGACGCGACACCGCCAGCAGCAGCGGCACGGTCTGCGCCACGCCCAGGGCCCCGGCCCAGCCGCCGTCCAGCGCGTAGTCGTTGGTCAGCACCGCGATCGTCGACGGCAGCAGCGACATCACGAACACCGCCGTGACGGCGAAGGGCAGCATCCGCTGCCAGAGCCTGGGGGCCCGCGCGAACAGCGGCTCACCCGCCCGCGCCGGCGTCCGCAGCGCCACGGCGAGCTGGGCGAGGGCGCCGGGTCCGCGGGGCTCGCGGCTCCCCCCGCCCGCCCGGTCCTTCGCGCCCGCCTTCCGCGCACGGGCCGGTCTGCGCACTCTGATGCTCATGGTGTGACCAGCCTAGGACACGGCCCCCGGGCCGAACCGGGTCCCGCCGCACGAGACTTGTTCCCGTGACCTCCGACGGGGAGCCCGCCCTCGCCCGACCGCCCTCGGCCTGCTCGCCGCCCGACAGTCCTCGGCCTGGTCGCCGCCCGGACCGCGCACGGTCCGGAGGAGGCCGCCACTCTGGCCGGATCGTCCCGCACCCGCGTCCCCGGACCGCGCGCCCGCCACCCCTGGACACCCGACCGGATGTGGCGGAGCGTCACCGGGGTCGACGGCCGCGCGCCCGCCACCGCCGACGCCCTCACGGGCGCCGTGGCGCGCCGGATCCACCGCCGCCGCCTCGTTCCCCCGGCGGGTCCCGCTCGTTGAGCGGGCATGGAGCTGCTGCCGACCATCGCGGCGCCGGGCGTCGGTGAACGGGCCGACGCCGCGGCCGATGCCGCCTGCCACCTCTACGACGCCGTCGCGCCCTGGAGCGGCGGGGGACCCGGGGGGTGGAGCCGGACGGCCGCCGAGGACGCCGTCGAGACCATCGAGACCACCGCTCACGCCCTCGCCGGTGCCCACCCGCGCGCCGAGGTGATCCTCGCGCCGGTGCACGCGGCCCTGGCGGACCTGCGCCGCCAGCTCGCCCTCGCCCCGGCCGACCCGCTGACCGCCGGAGGGGTCCCGGTGACGCCCCGCACGGTCGGCAACCCGCGCCGCACCCGCTGGGTGCGGGTGCTCACTGCGCCTGGGCCCCGGCAACCGCCGTCTGGTACAGCTTCCTGATCTCCGCGCCGAAGTAGGAGCTGTACGAGGTGTCCGCGGTGGGCCCGCCCGTCTTCCAGCCGCCGATCACCCCGACCACGTCCCCGGTCTGGGTCTGCGTGTTGAAGCGCGCGAGGAAGGGACCGCCGCTGGTCCCGCCCGGATAGCCGGTGCAGTCGATCTTCAGGAACGATCCGGGGCTCTTCGGGTCCTTGCTGGTGAACTTCGTCGTCCGGTTCACGCACAGGCGGGGTCGCGCGGCCGCCGCCGGGTGGCCGATCAGCGTGACCTTGGGGTGGGTGAAGGAGGCCCCGGTGACGAGCCGGTTGCCGCCGACGACGTCCTCCACCGGGAGCCCGTCGGCACCCGGTCCCACCTGGGCGAAGGCCACGTCGAGGGTGGCCGCCCGGTCCGGCCCCTGGGTGCGGTAGCGGGGGGCGATCCACACCTTCGAGCGCCCCGAGGCGTCGCGCAGCACCGGGAAGAGCCCGTACGGACGCGGCTTCGCACGCGTGTACTGCGGGACGAAGGCCACCTGGCGGGTGTCCGTGCCGAGCAGGCAGTGCGCCGCGCTGAGCACCATGTCGCGGCGGGGTGAGGAGACCACGCTGGCGGTGCAGAAGTAGGCGCCGCCGCCCTGCATGACGAACATCCGGCCGACGACCGGGATCCCGTTGAAGTCCTGCCCGACTCCGGTCGTCGCGGGCACGGCCGCCGTGGCCGGCTCCGCGGGCCGCGCCGGGGCGGGGACGGGGGCGGGCACGGGAGCGGGCGCGGCCGTCGTGGCCGGCTCGGTCGACGGGGCCGGCGCCGGTACGGGCCCGGGGGCGGCGGCCCCCGGACCGGCGGCGGCCGGGGCGTCGGGGGCGGGGTCGGGGGCGTCGGGGGCGGGGGCCACGCCGGGGCCGGGCACGATGCCGCCCCCGGGGGAGAGCGGAGCGCCGGGCCGGTTCGGATCCGGCGGCGGCGCCGGGTCCGGGGCGGCCTCCGCGGCCGGGTCGGCCGCGGGATCAGCCAGCGGGTCCGCGGCGGGGTCTGTGGCCGGGTCCGCGGCCAGGTCCTCGGCCGGGGAGGGGGCCGTCGCCGGGGACGGCTCCGGGGTCGCCGGACCGTCCGCCGCCGCCGGAGCGGGGACGGCGGCCGGCCGTACGGGCCCGGCGCCCGGACCGGGCTCGGGGACCGGCAGCGCGGAGGCCATCCGGTCCTCCGTCCAGAACGCCGTGGCCTCCCGCGCCGACCAGCGCTCCGAGGCCGCCCCGGCCCGCTCGGCCTTCGCGACGGGCAGCGCCCCGCCCGGCAGCATCAGGGCGGCGGCCCCGGCCGCGGCGGCCGCGGCCGTCGCCACCGTCAACAAACGTCGCATGTCTCGCTCCTGTCGTGACTGCCCTAGACAGCCTGGGGGAAACGGAAGAGCCGGCCCGGGTCGTAGGCGCGCCTGACCTCCTCCAGCCGGGGGAGGTTCGGCCCGTAGTAGGCCTCGCGCCAGCCGGCCAGCTTCGGATCGGCGTAGTTCTGGTAGGCGCGGCCGCCCGCCCAGGGGCGCAGGTCCCGCCACAGCCCGTCGAGCCAGCCCTGGTGCCGGTCCACCTCGGCGGCCGTCGCGGAATCGGGCCAGTAGGCCAGGTACTGGGCCAGGAAGGCGCTGTCCCGGTGGACGAACGCGGTGGCGGCGCCGGGCACCCGGTTCACGGCCCCGCCGCACACCCCGTCGAACTGGACCACTCCGAAGCCGCCCCCCGGCGCCTCGCGCCCGTACCGCCGGACCGCGGCCAGCACCGCCGCCACCGCGGCCTCCGGAAGCCCGGCGCCGCCCCAGAAGTCGGAGCGGGCCGCGTACGAGTCCCGGCCGAGGCGCCCCAGCGGGTCCCGGCCGGGCAGCCGGCCCGGCAGCCGGCACTGGGCGGGAGTGCGGTCCGCGCAGCCGGCCATCGCCCGCACGGTGTCCCCGTGGCTCCGTACCACGATCCAGCTGTCCCGCGGCTCCGGCCCGACCAGGCCGGTCAGCCGGGTCAGTTCCCGCTCCAGCTCCGCCCGCCCGTCGAAGCACACCACCCTGACGGCGGGGACGGCGTCCCGGCCGGACTCCACCGTGAACTCCACCTGGCTCCAGAACGGGTCCGGCAGCGCGCCCAGCCAGCGCTGCCAGCCCCGTACCACCGCCGCCGAGTCCCCGCCGGGCCAGTGCAGTTCGGCGAAGGCGGCGTCCGAGACCGGATGGGTGCGCAGCCGGAACTCGGTGACCACGCCGAAGTTCCCGCCCCCGCCGCCGCGCAGCGCCCAGTACAGATCGGGGTCCCGGCCGGCGCCGACGTCCCGCACCACCCCGTCCGGGGTGACCACGCGGGCCCCGGAGAGCCGGTCGGAGGTGGTTCCGTACGCCCGCGAGCCCAGGCCCAGCCCGCCGCCGAGGGTGAGCCCCGCGATCCCGACGGAGGGGCACAGCCCGGCGGGGACGCCCAGGCCGCGCGCGGCGAGGGCCGCGTGCACCTCGGCGAGCCGGGCACCGGCCCCGACCCGCACCTCGTCCCCCTCGACCGCCACCGCCGCCATCGCCCCGGTGTCCACCACCAGCCCGCCGGCGACCGTGGACCACCCCGCATAGCCGTGGCCGCCCCCGCGCGGCACCACGGCGGCCGCGGAGCGGCGGGCGAAGCCGAGGCAGACGGCCACGTCCCCGGCGTGCGCCGGGTAGGCCACGGCCGCGGGCGCGACGGTGTCGTAGCGGGGCTGGAAGAGCCGGCGGGCCTCGGCGTAGTCCGCGTCCCCCGGCAGTACCAGCCGGCCGTCCATCCCCCGGGCGAGCGCGCCGAAGTCGGGCCCCGCCCCGCCGCCGGGGCGCGCGCCCCGCCGCGCGCCGCCGGAGGACCGGACGCCGTCCGCCCGCGCACCCGTTCCGCCGGCGGAGAGGAGGGCGGCGGCCGCGCCCGCGAGGACCAGGCGGCGTGGAAGGCTCATCCCTCCTTCCTGCCACCGCCGCGCCCGATCGCCGAGCAGGCGGGACCGCCGCACGCCGCTTCCCGCCCGAACGGACCACGGCCGCGCGCGGCACCGGGCACCAGCGGGCCCGGCCCGGGGGATGAACGTTCCGCCACCACCCGAGCAGCGGCAGCCGGACGGTCTGGCAGAGCTGACCCGCCCCCGGACACCCCGTGCGGGCGGGGCGGCGCCGCGTCCCCCGTCCCCGTCCGCCCGGCCGCCCACCGCGGGGGGGGGGGGGGGGGGGGTTTGGGGGGGGGGGGGGGAGGGGGGGGGGGAGGGGAAAAGGGGGGAGGAAGGAGACTACCATGTACT
>NZ_JBWKEE010000003.1:297451-386273 GCF_056435605.1 Streptomyces sp. NPDC043896 | reverse complement strand
CCCGGCCACCGTCCGGCCGGGGGGGGCCCCCCCCCCCCCCCCCCCCCCCCCCCCCCCCCCCCTCCCCTCTCCCCTCCCTCCCCCCCCCCCCCCCCCCCCCCCCCCCCCCGGTGCGCCGCGACCGCGGGCGGGAGACTCAGCCGGCCGGCTCCTTGCGGGCCAGCAGGAACCCCTGCGGGCCCGGCTCCCGCGCGCCCGCCTCCCGCACCATCCGGGCGGCCTCCGCCAGTCCCGCCCCCGCCAGCAGCGAGGCCATCAGCTCCGGCGGGGTCCGGTACACGTCGAGACCGGCCGGATGCACGTGGGCCTGCTCCGGCCGGTACCGGCCCTCCCCGGCGTCGAACGCCACCAGCGCGTGGCCGCCGGGGGCCAGCACCCGGGCGAACTCCGCGAAGACGTCGGGCAGTTCCTCCGGCGGGGTGTGCACGGTGGAACGCCAGGCCAGCACCCCGCCCAGCACCCCGTCGGCCACGTCCAGCCCCGCCATGCTGCCCACCTCGAACCGGAGTCCGGGATGGCCGCGCCGGGCCACGGCCACCATCGCGGGGGAGAGGTCGACGCCGAAGGCCCGTACGCCGAGGCCGTTCAGGTACGCCGTCACCCGGCCGGTACCGCAGCCCAGGTCGGCGACCGCCCCGCCGCGCACGCACTCGGCGAAGGCGTTCAGCATGGCCCGGTCCAGGGGCCGGCCCTCCAGGTCACCGCTCAGCAGCCGGGCGTGGTCGAGCGCCACGGCGTCGTAGGACGCCCGGACGGCGCTCAGGCGCGAGGTCTGTGTCATGCCCCTGAACAGTAGCCCGCCCGGCCGCCCCGCTCACCCCCGCCGACCCGCGCTCCGGCCGGCCCCCGCTCAGGCCCCGGCCGACGGCGAGGGCAGCTCCGCCCACTGGTCGCCCGGCACTCCGGGACTCAGCCGCATCAGCGTGAGGGCCTTCACCGGCAGCGGACCGGCGCGCAGCGCCCGCGCGTCGGCGGTCGGGGCCGTGCCGTCCAGCCCGGCCGCGAGGCACTCGGCGAACGCCCCCGCCGAACCCGCCGTCGAGGCCAGCGCCCCGGCCGCCAGGGAGCCGAACAGCTTGCGCCGCAGCACCGTCTCGTCGTCCGTGACCAGCCGCCCCGACAGCGGCGGCACCGGCAGGCCGTGCCGGGCCAGGCGGGCCGGGCTGATCCGGATGTCGGCCAGGTCCCGGTAGACCAGCCGCCGCGGGCTCCCGTCGGGCGCCAGCACCACCAGCAGGTTCTGCCCGTGGGCCTCCAGCGCCACCCCGAGCTCCAGTACCCGCAGGCACACCGACAGCGCCAGCCGGGCGAACTCCGCACGCCAGGCGGCCGACCGGGCGAGCTCGGTACCCGCGAGGGCCGCCACCGGGACGACCCGCTCACCGGACCGCGCGTACGCCTCCGGGGGCTCGCGGAGCACCGCCGCCAGGTCCGGGCTGTACGCCGTGGCAGCGCCCAGGGTCCGGGTGACGTGGAGCCGCCCGTCGAGCCGCTCGGTCAGCGCGTGGGCGAACGCGGAGACCACGGCCGCCGTCTCCACCGAGTACGCGGAGATGTCCCGGACGGAGGAGGTCAGACGGGTGCTCAGCGCCGTCTTCACGTGCGGGCCGCCCGCCGCGGGGGCCAGCGTGCGCAGCGCCATCAGCGGGTGCGCGGCGATCCCGGGCAGGACCTCCTCGCCCTTCAGGACGTGTTCGGCCTGCCACGGGTGCACCGGCACCAGGATCCGGTCGCCGTCGCGCAGGTGCCCGGGCCACTCGCCGGCCACCAGGCACTGCGCCGCCCGTACGGGGACCAGCCCGAGCTCCACCAGCGGCCGGTGCTCCGGCGCGTACGCCAGCTGCTCGGCCACCGTGAAACCGGGCCGGGAGCGGCAGTTGGGATGGTACGGATGCCCGTCCACCACCCGCTGCTCCCACTCCCACCCGGCCTCCGGCTCCGCGGCCTCCCCGTCCGGCTGCCCGGCCCGGGACAGGGCCAGGGAGGCGGTGCTGTCGTCGAGTTCGGCGGCGAAGGCGGCGCCGTGCGGCACCCGCAGCGCCTCGGCCAGCCGGGCGGCCTGCCGGTGCGGGCGCCCGTCCAGCAGCACCTCCGTGACCCGGTCGCCCGTCGCGTACGGGTCGCACCGCGGCCCCTCCAGCCGCCCGCCCCCGGCCAGCAGCAGCGTGAGCGAGTCCGGCCCGTGTTCCCGGCCCGCCACCCACGGCAGCGGTTCGAAGGCCAGCGCCCGCCACAGCCGGGTCAGCACGGCGGAGCGCGCACCGCCCAGCGAGGCCTCGTAGGCGGCGACCAGCCCCGGCCGTACGCCGGTCAGCGCGACGGCGACGGCCTCCTCGGCGGCGGTGGCGGGGGAGTGCCCGGGATCGGGCGCGGAAACGTGCCTGCTGCGGTCCAGGGGTCCGCTCCTTTCGAGTCG
The DNA here is from genome assembly GCF_056435605.1 of Streptomyces sp. NPDC043896. NCBI lineage: Bacteria > Bacillati > Actinomycetota > Actinomycetes > Kitasatosporales > Streptomycetaceae > Streptomyces > Streptomyces sp. NPDC043896. Next base: position 383,857 of record NZ_JBWKEE010000003.1, on the reverse strand, counting down.
ACCAACAGATGATCACGTCATCATCGCGGATACTGAAGATCACGGCCGGTGGTCCCTCCCGCGTACCTCCGGCACACCGGAGACGGACCGAATGGAACCAGTGGACCTCAACACCGCCGCCGACGCCCACAGCGCCGCACCCCTCCTGAACTGTCTGCTCAGGGAGGTGGCCGATGCCGAGGACGGGCGGGTCCACCGGCTGCGCGGAAGCGGCCGGCTGCTGCGGGTCCGAGGCGGGCGCCGCCCGTCCGGCGCGGAGCTGTGGACGGCGGACGGCTGGCACCCGCTCGGCCACGCGGAGCTGGTCAAGCTCGCCTCGGACGAACTCCACCGGTACACCGGCGTCTCCAACGACGAACTGCCGGGGGAGATCGACGACAGCCGCGAGGCCGTCGCCGCGCTGCTGGCGGCCCGGGCGGACGCGGAGGCGCCCGGGGACCCGTACCTCCTCTCCGAACAGGCCCTGGTGATGGGCCATCCGCACCATCCCGCGCCCAAGGCCCGGGGCGGCGCGCCCGCCGCGAGCTGGCTGCCGTACGCCCCGGAGGCCCACACCCGCTTCCCCCTCGTGGTGCTCGGCCTGCGCGAGGACCAGGCGGCCGAGGAGGGCGGCCCGGCCGCCGCCGACGCGGTCGACGCGCTGACGGCGATCCTCGACGGCCCCCGCCCGCCCGCCGGATACCGGGCGCTGCCCGCCCACCCCTGGCAGCTGGAGCTGACCGCCGGACGCCGGGAACTGCGCGAGGCCTTCGCCGACGGGCGCCTGCTGCGGCTCGGGCCGACCCGGCTGCCGGTGTGGCCGACCGCCTCCGTGCGGACCGTCTACGCCCCGGGCGCGGAGGCGGACCTGTTCGCGAAGTTCAGCCTCGACGTGCGGATCACCAACGACGTGCGCCGGCTGTGGCGCCACGACCTGCTGAAGCTGCGCCGCACCGACTCCGCCGTCGAGGCCGGTTTCGCCGAGATGCGCCGCCGAACGGGATCGGGCGCGGTCTGGCTGGCCGACCGCGGGTACCGCACCGCCGCCTTCGCCTTCGAGGAACTGGCCGTCCTCGTCCGCGACGGGCTGCGCGGCGCGGTGGCGGCGGGTGCGACGCCGCTGCTGTCCGCCGCGCTCGCCGAGGGTTTCCCCGGCAGCCCGCTCGACACCGCGCCCGACCCGGCCGGCTGGTGGCGGGCGTACCTGCGCCATGTGGTGCCTCCGGTCCTCGACCTGTTCGCCCGGCACGGGATCGTCCTGGAGGCCCACCTCCAGAACTGCCTGGTCGCCGTCGACGGCCGGGGCATGCCGGTGCAGGCCCTCTTCCGCGACGCGGAGGGCGTGAAACTCCCCGGGGACATGCCGCGCGAGGGCGCCTGGCAGCGGCTCGTGTACTGCCTGGTCGTCAACCACCTGGCGGAGGTGGGCGGAGCCCTGGCCGAACGGCACCCCGGGGCGGCCGCCGGGGTGTGGCCGGCCGTCCGCGGGGAACTCCTGCGCTACGACGCGGAGTACGGCCTGCCGGAGATCGCGGAGCTCCTCGACGCCCCCGCGCTTCCGGCCAAGACGAACCTGCTGCTGCGCTGGACCCGCGCCGACGGCGCCGACGCGCGCTACCTGCCGCTGCCCAACCCGCTGCGGGGGGACTGAGCGGGCGCGGCACGGGCGTGGGATTCGGCCAAGTACGGCCGGGGCCGCGGCAACCCCCGTACCGAAAGGTATAGACCAATGCTAGGTTGGTCGGGCAGACCGCGCAGTCCTTGACCACCCGTCAGAGGAGAAGTCATGCCCTCCCCTTCGCGGGGCGGCGGCCCGGCCGCCATGCCCAAGTACCAGCGGATCGCCGCACAGCTGCGGGACGAACTCGACCGCGCCGCCCGGACCGCCGGCGGCAGACTGCCCTCCGAACGCACCCTGGCCGCCCGCTACGAGGTCAACCGGCAGACCGTCCGGGCCGCCCTCCAGGAGCTGCGCGCCGACGGACTGGTCGTCACCGGCCGCCGCGGCACCCGCGCCCTGGCCACCCCCGCGCCGCGCCGGGAGGAGCCCGCGGGCGGGTACGCCACCCCCCGCGCCGGGGCCCGGACCGCCCCGCCCCGGCAGTCCGGCACCCACCTCACCCGGACCCGGCTCGCCCTGGTCACCGTGCCGCCCTCGCTGGCCGCGCTGTTCGGGATGGGCGGCGGGGAACGCACCCTGGTCCACCACAGCCACGTGTACGGCCCGGGCGGGCGGACCCTCCGGCACACCGTGACCTACCTCTGCCCGCGCGCGGTCGCCCGTACCCCGGAACTGGCGGCCTACCTCGACCGGCCGGACGGTTCCCGGGGAGAGGACCTGCGGCCGCTGCACCGCTGGCTGGAGCGGGCCGCCGCGCGCGGCCGGACCTCGGAGACCATCACCATGACCCGGACCAGCCACCCGGCGGCCGCCCCCGCCTGCGGGCTGTCCGTACGCCGCACCGTGCACGACGGCTCCGGGCGGCTGCTCGCCGTCACGGACCAGGCGTTCACCGGCTGGGACCGGCTCACCTTCCACCGCGAGCCCGAGGCGATCGGCTTCCGCGTCACCTAGCGCACACGGCGCGCGGCGCACGGCGTACACAGCGCGCGCGGCGCGCACGCGGCGGCCCGCGCGGTGCGGGCTACGCGGGGGTGGCCGGGCTACGCGGGGGTGGCCGGGGCGGGCGTGGCGGCCGGGGCCTCGTGGCCGGCCGCGATGCCCTCCGCGCCGACGGTCCCTCCGGGCCCCTCGGCGGCGGGTGCGCCGGTGAGCAGGGCGAGCAGGCCGGCCACCTCCACCCCGGCCTCGGCGGGGTGCCGGAACATGGCGCCCGCCGAGATCTCGTAGCGGTTGCGCCGCCCGTCCCGCACGCGCCGCAGGTACCCGTCGGATTCGAGGTCGGTCACGATCGCCTGGACCGTGCGCTCGGTGAGCGCGCAGATCAGGGCGACATCCCTCAGCCGCGCCGCCGGGTCCCGGGCGATGGTCACTAGGACGCGTGCGTGATTTGTGAGAAATGTCCAGTTCTGTCGGCGTGTCATGCTCCCCATGCCGACATGATGCGGCACAGGTTTCACGTGAAACAAGACACGAAAAGGGTTTCCGGCATTTCTTGACGTGTGAGCGGAATCGGTCCAGAGTCGAGGACAGTCAAGGTCCCGCGCCGCAAGCCGACCAGCCCAAGGAGCGAACCCCATGCCGGTCCCTGCCCACTCCTCCCGTACCGCCGATCCCGCCGCCGCCCACCCTCCGGTGCGGCTGCCCGGCCCCCGCGTCAGCGGCCGGGCCGCGGCCCGCGAGGCGGGTCTGCCCCGGATCGACGAGCCCAGGGAAGTGGCCCCGGCGGACGCGCGGGCGCTGTCGAAGGTCTTCTTCGCGCGGCTCCGCGAACTGCCCGAGGGCACCGCCGAGCGCCAGTACGTCCGCAACACCCTGATCGAGATGAACGCCTCACTCGTCCAGTACGCGGTCCGCCGCTTCCGCGGCCGCGCCGAGGGGGCGGCCGGGGACGTCGACGACCTCGTCCAGGTCGGCACCATCGGCCTGATCAAGGCCATCGACCGGTTCGACCCGTCCCTGGAGAACGAGTTCGCCACCCTCGCCATGCCGTACATCACGGGCGAGATAAAGAGGCACTTCCGCGACACCGCCTGGGCCGTCCACGTCCCCCGCCGGCTCCAGGAGCTGCGCATCGACATCGCCAAGGCGAAGGAAGAGCTGACGATCCGGCTCGACCGCTCGCCCACCGTCCACGACCTCGCCGCGTACCTGGACCTCACCGAGGAGCAGGTCGTGGAGGGCCTCGTCGCGGCCAACGGGCACACCAGCGGCTCCCTGGACGCCCCGCACGCCGAGCACGGCGACGGCCCCGTCGAAGGCCACACGCTCGCCGAGGTCCTGGGCGAGGAGGAACCGGCGCTGGAGCTCGTCGAGGACATCCAGACCCTCGCCCCGCTGCTGGAACGGCTCAGTGACCGCGAGCGCGACCTGATCCGGATGCGCTTCGGCGAAGAGCTCACCCAGGCCCAGATGGGCGCCGTGCTCGGCATCTCCCAGATGCAGGTCTCCCGGCTTCTGAGCCGGCTCCTCGGCCGCCTGCGCGCCTCCATGCTGGCCGACCCCGCGCCCGCCCCCGGGCCGGAGTCCGGGCGCCACCGCGGCTGACGCCTCCCCGGGCCGGACCTCCAGCCTCCCCCCCCCGGGGCGTGAGGTGGATCACTTCACCGTTTGCCCCGGTGAAGCCCGGGCAGGCGCGCCGCCGGAGCGGAACCACGCGCTCCGGCCGGTGGCCGGGGCGCGGGCCGCGCGGGCCGATCCCGCCCCGCTCCCCGGCCCGCGCCCCGGCGGCGGGCCGGACCCGGTACGTCCCGCGAGGTGTATGTGTCCACGCTCCAGGCCGAGCACGTCTACAAGGTGTTCGCCAGACGCCCCGACCGGCAGGAGGCCGCGGTCCGCGCGCTCGAACGCGGCGCCGACCGCGACGAGCTGCGGGCCGACGGCACCACGGCGGCGGTGATCGACGCCTCGTTCCGCGTCGAACCCGGCCAGATCTTCGTCGTCATGGGCCTCTCGGGCTCAGGCAAGTCCACCCTGCTGCGGATGCTCAACGGCCTGCTCGAACCCACCTCCGGACGCGTCCTCTTCGACGGCGAGGACCTCACCGCGCTGACCCCGCGCGAGCTGCGCCGCGTACGCTCCACCCGGATCTCCATGGTGTTCCAGCACTTCGCGCTCTTCCCGCACCGCGACGTCCTGGCCAACGCCGCCTACGGACTGGAGGTCCAGGGCGTCCCCCGGGCCGAGCGCGAACGGCGCGGCGCCGAGGCGCTGGCCCTGTGCGGGCTCGGCGGCTGGGAGAAGTCCTGGCCCGACGAGCTCTCCGGCGGCATGCAGCAGCGCGTCGGCCTCGCCCGCGCCCTGGCCACCGACGCCGACCTGCTCCTGATGGACGAGTCCTTCAGCGCCCTGGACCCGCTGATCCGCCGCGACATGCAGGACCAGCTCCTCGAACTCCAGCGCACCCTGAAGAAGACCATCGTCTTCATCACCCACGACCTCAACGAGGCCATGCGGCTCGGCGACCGGGTCGCCGTCATGCGCGACGGCCGGATCGTCCAGCAGGGCACCGCCGAGGACATCCTCACCCGGCCCGCCGACCAGTACGTCGCCTCCTTCGTCCAGGACGTGGACCGCAGCCGCGTCCTGACCGCGGACGCCGTCATGGACGAGCCCGTCGAGGGCACGGACGCCTGTGCCTGCCCCACCGTCAGCGCCGACACCCCGCTCGCCGACCTCTGCTCCGTCAGCGCCCGCGTCCCCCACCCGGTCGCCGTCACCGGTGCGGACGGCTCCGTCGTCGGCTCCGTGCCCAAGGACCGGCTCGTCGCCTTCATCGGCGACGAGCAACGGCCCCCGATGGCCTGCGCGGAGGTGGCCGCCTGATGCCCCGCCTGCACCTCGGCGCCTGGGCCGACAGCGCCGTCGACTTCCTCCAGCGCCACCTGTCCTGGCTCTTCGACACGGTCAGCGCCCTCGTCGGCGGCCTCTACGACGCCGTCGACGCCGCACTGTCCGCCCCGGCACCCCTGCTGTTCGCCGGCCTCCTCGCGCTCGCCGCCTGGTGGCTGCGCGGCCTGCTCGCGGGCCTGCTCTCCTTCGCGGCCTTCGCCCTCGTGGACTCCGTGGCCCTGTGGGACGAGGCCATGGCCACCCTGTCCCTGGTCCTCGTCGCCACCCTCGTCACGCTGGCGTTCGCGCTCCCGCTGGGCATCTGGGCCGCGCGCTCCGACCGGGTCAGCGCCGCCCTGCGGCCCGTGCTCGACTTCATGCAGACCATGCCGGCCATGGTCTACCTCATTCCCGGCATCATCTTCTTCGGCGTCGGCGTGGTCCCCGGGATCATCGCCACCATCGTCTTCTCGCTGCCGCCGGGCGTACGGATGACCGAACTCGGCATCCGCCAGGTCGACGCCGAACTGGTCGAGGCCGCCGAGGCCTTCGGCACCGCCCCGCGCGACACCCTCGTGCGCGTCCAGCTGCCGCTGGCGCTGCCCACGATCATGGCGGGCGTCAACCAGGTGATCATGCTGGGCCTGTCCATGGTCGTCATCGCCGGCATGGTCGGCGGCGGAGGACTCGGCGGCGCCGTCTACCGGGCCATCGGCAGCGTCGACATCGGGCTCGGCTTCGAGGCCGGCCTGTCCATCGTCGTCCTCGCCATGTACCTGGACCGGATGACCGGGGCGCTGGGCCGCCAGGTCTCCCCGGTCGGCCGCCGGGCGCAGGCCCTGGCCCGCTCCGCCGCGACCGGTGCCGCCCGGCTGTGGAACCACCGCCCGCAGCCCGCGTACGCCGTCACCGCGGCCGTCGTCCTCGCCCTCGTCGCGGGCGGGCTGAGCACCTTCGGCGGTTCCGGATCGCCGACGGCCGCGACCGGGGCCGAGAACACCGGCAAGGGCCGCAAGGTCAGCATCGGCTACATCCCCTGGGACGAGGGCATCGCCTCCACCTTCCTCTGGAAGGAGCTCCTCGAACGCCGGGGCTTCCGGGTGGACGCCCGGCAGCTGGAGCTGGGCGCGCTGTTCACCGGCCTCGCCGGCGGCCAGGTCGACTTCCAGACCGACGCCTGGCTGCCCGTCACCCAGGCCCGGTACTGGCAGAAGTACGGCAACGAGCTGGACGACCTCGGCTCCTGGTACGGGCCCACCTCCATCGAGCTCGCGGTCCCCTCGTACGTGAAGGACGTCCGCTCGCTGGAGGACCTCAAGGGCAAGGGGGCGCGTTTCAAGGGCCGCGTCATCGGCATCGAGCCGAGCGCGGGCGCCATGTCCGTACTGAAGGACAAGGTCCTCAAGGAGTACGGCCTCGAAGGCGAGTACCAGGTCGTCGACGGTTCCACCCCGGGCATGCTCGCCGAACTCAAGCGGGCCTACGAGAAGGAGGAACCCGTGGTGACCGTGCTCTGGTCCCCGCACTGGGCGTACTCCTCCTACGAGCTGACCAAGCTGGCCGACCCGAAGGGCGTCTGGGGCGAGGGCGACGGCATCCACACCCTGGCCCGCAAGGGCTTCGCCGACGACGAACCCGAGATCGCCGCCTGGCTGCGCTCGTTCAGGCTGACCGAGGCCCAGCTCACCGGCCTGGAGGCGAGGATCCAGGAGGCGGGCAAGGGCAGGGAACAGCAGGCGGTGCGCGCCTGGCTGGCCGACCACCCGGAAGTGGCCGACCTCAAGTGACCCGCCCCGCCGGCCCCGGCCGGCGAGCACGCCGGGGCGCCCGGGACCACCACGGCCCCGGGCGCCCCGGCGTCACGACGGCGCGGCTCAGCCGACCGGCACCCGTTCCGTCTCCGGCCGGGCCGGCAGCCGCTCCCCGTCCCGTACGCGCGGGCGCAGCGGCCACCACAGGGAACGGCCGAGCAGCGCGGCCAGCGCCGGCACCAGGACGGCCGACAGGACGAAGGCGGACAGCAGGATCCCGGCCGCCGTGGCGAAGCCCGTCTGCTGGGTCCCGGCGTGCGGGCTCACGGCCAGGCTGCCGAAGGACGCGGCGAGCACCAGCCCGGCCGTCGCGATCGCCGGCGCGGTGTGCCGTACGGCGCGGGCCACCGCAGCACGGGCCGGACCGGGCCGCTCCATCTCCTCCCGGAGCCGGTCGCTGATCAGGATGTTGTAGTCGGTGCCCAGGGCGACCACGAACAGGAACAGCACCAGCGGGAGGGTGAAGTCCACGCCCGGCCGCCCCAGCCCGTGCTGGAACACCAGCGCCGACGCCCCCAGCGTGGCCGCGAAGCCGAGCCCGACCGCGAGCATCAGCACCACCGGCGCCAGCACGCTCCGCAGCAGCACCAGAAGGATCACGGCGATCAGCACCGCCGCCACCGGGAAGATCACCTTCAGGTCCTTGTCGACGGCCACCGCGATGTCCGCGAACACCGAGGCCGTGCCGCCGACATGGGCCTCGGTCCCGGCCGGCGTGTTCGCCCGCACCGTCTCCCGGACCGGCCCGGAGACCAGGTCGCGGGCCTCCTGACCACCCGGCTCGACGCTCAGCATCAGGTCGATCCGGGCGGCCTTCCCGTCCTCGCTCAGCACCGTCGGCGCGACCCGGCCCACCCCCGGCACCCGGGCGAGCGCCCCGGCCAGCCCCGCCACCCCCGCCGGGTCCAGCTTGGCGCCGCCCTCCGCGGCGACCAGCACGCTCGTCGGGTCCGACACCCCGGCGGGCAGGGCGCGGGCGATCTCCTCGGCGGTCTCCACGGAGGCGGTCCGCTCGCCGCCCGCGCCGGACTGCCCGTAGTCCATCCGGATCCCCGCCAGACCCGCCGTCAGGGCACCGAGCAGGAGCAGCGAGCCGAGCACCAGCGCCACCGGACGCCGGGCCGTCAGCCGGCCGAGCCGGCCCGCCGCGCCCTCACGGGGTTCGCGCTCCAGGGCGCGCGAGGGCCAGAACATCCTCCGCCCGGTCACGGCCAGCAGCGCCGGCATCAGCGTCAGGCTGCCCAGCAGCATCACCAGCACCGACCCCGCGATCGCCGGACCCAGCACCCGGAACTGGCCGAACGAGGCGATCCCCAGAGTGGCGAACGCCGCGACGATCGTCAGCGCCGCAGAGGTGACGGCCGTGCCCACCCGGCCCGCGACCTCCGCGGCCGCCTCGCGTCCGCTCTGCCCAGGGTGGCGGCGCAGCTGCTCGCGGAAGCGGAACAGCAGGAAGAGGAAGTAGTCGATCCCGATGCCCATGAGCACCACGTTGATCAGCCCGGGGGTGGAGGGCGCCAGCCGGATGCCGCTGGCCATCGACGCCATCACCACCGCACCCATGGCCGCGCCGCCGATGACCGCCACCGAGACGAGGGGCAGCAGCGCGGCGAACGCACTGCGGAAGACCAGGACGTGGAGCAGCACGATCAGTCCCATCACCACGGCGCCGACCACCGTGGACCTGGTCTTCTCGGCGTCCGCGGTGTCCACCGTGGCCGCCAGACCACCCGTGAACCCCGTCCGCAGCCCCGCCTCCCGGAACGCGGCCCGGGCCTGCTCGCGGAACTCCTTGTAGGTGCTCTGCACCCCGGGGTCCTCCGGATTGCCCTTCAACTCGACCGACAGCAGCCGGAAGGACCGGTCCGGGGCCGTCATCCCCGCGCCGACGCGCGGCACCTGGGAGTGGTCCTCGGTGAAGGGCGGGTCCTCCTCCGTCCGGGGCATCACGATCCGCTGCCCGGCCAGCCTCCGCGACACCTCCTCGATCCGCCCCTCGTCGGACGCGGCGAGCGCCGCACCGTCCGGGCGGGCCACCAGGACCGTCAGCGGTTCGGAGTCGGGCCGGGCCCCGAAGCTCTCCTCGGACATCCGCAGCGCGGCCGCCGAATCGTAGGAGCCGGGCAGGAAGCCGTCGTTGCCGGGCTGGGTGGCGCGGAACACGAAGACCTGGCCGAGGATGGTCAGCCCGATGCCGAGCACCGCCCAGAGGGCGATCACCTTCCACGCGTTCCTCGTCGAGCATCCCGTCAGGGCGCGGATCACTGTTCTCCTCCGGTCTGTCATCCGTGGGGCGGCGGGGCGAACTGCCCGGCCCGTACCCAGACCATCAGCGGGCGGGCGGGAAAACGTCCTGGTGGAGGAGGAGAACGCCATCGGGACCACGGTCCGGGAACCGGCGGGAACCAGGACTGCGGTCCTGGTCGAGGCCGGTCCCCGGCGCCGGTGTCCGTGCCCCGGCCCGATGGGAGAATGGAGTCGTGAGGGCGGCCCGCCGGCGGTCCGTGGAGGAGGGGCCGAAACGATGGGCACGCGCGCCGACAGGCTGACGTGGACGCGGAACGACGCGCTGGTGGCGGTCGGCGCGGCGGCCGTGGACCTCACGGGCTTCGCCTTCGACGCCCAGTTCGAGGGCGCTCCGCTGGAGGTCACCGCCGCGTTCCTCGTGACGGCCTCCGCACTGGCCCTGCTCGCCAGGCGCCGCCATCCCGTGGTGACGCTCACGGCCGTACTGCTCCTCGGCGCGATGGCCAACCTGGCCGCCTCGCTCTCCCCCCACTTCGGACTCACCCCGGCCGTCGCCCTGTACTCGGTCGCCGTGGCCCGCGGACCCGTCGCGGTGGCCCTCGCCGCGCTCGCCACGGCACCGTTGGCCAGCCTCGGACAGGGCGGCCTGCCCTTCGACCCCGGCTACGGCCTCCTCGCCAACAGCGCCGCGACCCTGCTCGTCGTCACCACGGGCCTCGTCGCCCGGCGCTGGCAGGCGGAGACCGAGGCCAGGCGGGCGCTGCTCGCCGAACGGGCGGTGGCCGACGAACGCCGGCGCATCGCCCGGGAGCTGCACGACATCGTCGCCCACCACATCACCACCATGCAGCTCATGGCCGGCGGCGCCCGGGCCAACCTCGCCCACGACCCCGACGCCGCCCGCGAGGCCCTGGTGACCCTGGAGGACTCCGGCCGGCTGGCCCTCGGCGAGATGCGGCAGCTCCTCGACGTCCTGCGGGCCGGGGAGGAACCGGAGACCGCCGTGCCGGCCCCGCAGCCCGGGGCCGGGGACCTGGAGCGGATCATCACCGAGTCCCGGCTCGCCGGGATGGACACCGAGTTCACCGTCAGCGGCCCGGCCCGCCCGCTGCCGCCCACCATCGGCCTGACCGTGTTCCGGGTCGTGCAGGAGGCCCTGACCAACGCCCGCAAGCACGCCGGGAACGCCCGGGCCCGGGTACGGCTGACGTACCGTCCGGACGAGGTCGCCGTGGAGGTCTGTGACGAGGGCCCCGCCGACGGCCCCGCCCGGCGCCCGCACCGCGGCGGCGGGTACGGCCTGATCGGCATGCGCGAACGCGTCGCCCTGCACGGCGGCACCCTGGAGGCCGCGCCCCGCGAGGAGGGCGGCTTCCGGGTCGCGGTCCGCCTCCCCGTACCGGCGGCCCCCGACACACACCACCAGCCCCACCCGCGACGAGGGGAACTCCGCCGATGATCCGCGTGCTGATCGCCGACGACCAGCCGCTGGTACGGCGCGGCCTGGCCCTGATCCTGGCACCCCACCCGGACGTCGAAGTCGTCGGCGAGGCCGCCGACGGCGCCGAGGCCGTCGCCCTCGCCCCGGAGCTGCGCCCCGACGTGGTGGTCATGGACATCCGGATGCCGGTCCTCGACGGAGTGGCCGCCACCGAGCGGCTGGCCGAAGTCAGGCCCGCGTCCCGGGTGCTCGCGCTGAGCACCTTCGACATGGACGAGTACGTGGTCGCGGCCCTGCGCGCCGGCGCCTACGGCTTCCTGCCCAAGGACGTCTCCCCGGAGGAGCTGATCGCGGCCGTCCGCACCGTCCACGCCGGCGAGGCCGCCGTCGCGCCGAGGCTGCTGACCCGGCTGATCTCCACCTACGTACGGACCGCCCCGCGCGAGCCCCGCCCCGCCCCGGCGGCGTCCGGCGGACTCACCCCGCGCGAGCTGGAGATCGGGCGGCTGCTCGCCCGCGGCCTGGACAACGCCGCGATGGCCGCGGAACTGGACATCAGCGTCTCCACCGTCAAGAACCACCTCACCGCCGTCTTCGGGAAGCTCGGCGTACGGGACCGGGCCCAGGCGGTGATCGCCGCGTACGAGACGGGGCTGGTCGAGGCCGAACGGAGGAGCGGTTGATCACCAAGTGCCCGCAGAAACCCGGAATCCCCCTGGCCGTCGCACGTCTGACCAGCCAGAACACTGGATGATCCGCCGGTGCGCGGGAGGCTTCCCGCATGGCACAGTGCCAGGAGCACAGCCGCCGGACCAGGGAGCCCCCATGCGTGATCCGCACACCGCGCCGCCGGTACTCGTCGCGGCGCCCGAGTGCCGGACCGAACCGGGCCCGCCGCCCGCCCCGGCCTCCCCGCTGCCGCCCTGTCCCCAGTGCGCGGACGCGCCGCGGCGGATCTCCTGGCGCCAACGCCCGGGCGAACCCGTCGACCTGGTCTTCGAACCCTGCGGCCACCGCTGGACCTCCCCCGCCCCGCCCGTCCTGGCCGTCACCCCGCCCGGGCCGCTCACGCGCTGAGCAGCGCGGCGACCTCGTATCCTGCACCTGCACACACCTGTGAGCAGCATCGATGAGCCGGTCGCGCCGCGCGCCGACCCGGCGGGAACGGGAGAACCCTGATGGACGTGCAGCACTTCGAACGGATCACCGCGTTCATCGAGGCGCGGCTGACCCCGCTGTTCGACGCGGAGACCGGAAGTGAGCGCGGCTTCGCGATGGACGACACCTCCCGGGCCCTGCGCGCGCTGCGCAACAGCGTGCTGGAGGCCTCCGCGGTCAAGGGCCTCATCGCGACGCGGGAGACGGCCGAGCCGCTGCTGCGCAAGGTCATCGACCAGTCGGTGGAGCACCACTGGGACGTGCTGCGCGGGATCGCCCGCCAGTGGGAGGACCACGCCGACTTCCAGCGGGAGTTCAAGCGCCACGCGTGGGAGCTCGACGGGGCCCCCGCCACGGCCTGACGCGCGCCCCCCTCGGCGGCGCGCGCGGCTACCGGCTGGGCGCGCCGCCGATGAGGTGGCCGATGCGGCGCTCCAGTCCGCCCCAGCGCCGGTCGTGCCGGTACGCCCGCTTGAGGGTCCGGGCCCGGCTCCTGGGCCGGTGCCCGTAGAACCGGCGCGCCCACGGCGACGCCGGCCGGGCCAGCCGGACCGCCGCGAAGAGGGCGATCAGCGGCACGATCATCCCGAACACCGCCAGCCGGGGCTTCCCCTTGACCAGGGCCACCCCGGCCAGGAGCAGGTTGAACAGCACGCTGGACATGAGGAACAGACGGTTCTGCTGCTGGTCCTCGCTCAGGCCGTCCACGCCCAGCGGCAGGAACCCGCACAGCAGGAGCCCCGCCAGGGCCGAGGTCATCACCACCACCTCGACGCTGAGGGTGCCCTCCTCCGTCCAGTAGACGTCGCTCAGGTGCAGGATCAGCGCGAACTCGTCCAGGACCAGGCCGGTGCCCATCCCGAACAGCACGGCCGCCACCCAGGAGCCCCACCCCGTCCGGCCGCCGGCGATGGCGGTGAAGCCGCCTACGGTCATCAGGATCACCCCGGGGACACAGTGGTGGACGTGGAGACCGCCCGGCGTCACATTGCGGAAGGGGCCCCTCCCGGCCCGGATCATCCGGGTGATGACCCGGGTCACCACGAAGGTGACGACGAACGCCGACAGCGCCAGGAGCAAGGGCAGTTTCCCCGGCTCCAGGATGTTGCGGTACCACCAGTCGCCCATGCCGTCACCCTCCCGGGTCAGGCCGCCGCGCGCACCACGGACACCGCCGTTCGCAGGACGGGCCCGACGGGCCCCGGCAGGGTCAGGCCGCCGCGCCCGCCGGGTCAGGCCGCCGCGCCCGCCGGGTCAGGCCGCGGCTCGGCCCCCGCCTCGCGGGCGGCCCGGCGGCGCAGCGCGTCCTCGTCGGTGTCCGCGTCGTACGAGATCAGCTTCGGCAGCAGCGCGGCCAGCAGGGCCACCGACGCCACGCACGCCAGTCCGCCGCTCCAGAAGGCCGGCCGGGTCCCCGTCCATCCCGCCATGGTGCCCGCCCGTACCTGGCCGAGCTGCGGGCCGACGCTGTACGAGAGCACCTCGATCCCCGCGAGCCGTCCCCGCAGCTCTTCCGGGATCGTCTGGTTCCAGATCGTGGAGCGGCCCAGCGCGCTCAGCATGTCGCCGGCGCCGGCCGCCGCCAGGCACAGCAGCACCAGCCAGATGTTCGAGAACCAGCCCGCCGCCGCGATCGCGAGCCCCCACGCGGCGGCCCCGAAGACCACCAGCAACCCGTGCCGGCGCACCCCCGACACCCAGCCGCTCGTCATCCCGAGCACCAGTGAACCCACCGCGCCCGCCCCGTACATCAGGCCCAGGGCCCACACGGCGTCCAGCTCGTCGGCGAGGAAGGGGAAGATGGCGTTCGGGAACGCGAAGAACATCGCCGCCAGGTCGACGGCGTACGTCCCGAGCAGCACCGGACGGCTCCACGCGTACCGGGCGCCCTCGGCGATGCCCCGCAGCGAGGGCCGCTCCCCGCCCCGGACCGGCGGCGCCGGGGTGAGCCGCGCGCAGAGCGCCACCGACACCGCGAAGCCGGCGACCGTCACCGCGTACGCCGACGCGTAGCCCGCGTACGCGACGACCACGCCGGCCAGCGCCGGACCGGCGATCGCCCCGAACTGGTAGCGCAGCGCGTTGAGCGCGGCGGCGGCGCTCAGCTGGTCGTGCGGCACGATCCGCGCCATCAGCGAGTCCATCGCCGGACGCTGGAGCCCCGTCAGGGCCGACACCCCGGCGGCCACCACGTACAGCGGCCACAGCAGCGGACGGGACAGCAGGGAGTTCACCAGGAGCAGCAGCGCGAGCAGCCCCAGCCCGGCCTCGGTCAGCAGGATCAGCCGCCGCCGGTCCACCGCGTCGGCCAGCGCCCCGCCGTACAGGCCGCACACCACCAGCGGGACCAGCTCCACCGCGCCCATGGCCCCGACCGCCAGCGGGGAGTCCGTCAGGTGCTTGATCTGGAGCGGCAGGGCGATCATCGCCATGAACGAGCCGAAGAAGGTGACCGTCCCCTGGAAGAACAGCAGCCGGAAGTCACGGCTGGACCGCCAGGGGGCCAGGTCGGGCAGTACGGAAGACAGACGGGATGTGCTCACGGCGGACCATCCTGCGCCGCCGCCGGACGCGCGGGCAACGCATTTTCGCCCCGGACGGGTCAAAACGGGCCCCGGCGCGTGGCAGCCGCCGCGCCCGGTGGCACCCATGGGTCGTGCCGCCGGTGTCGCCGCTCCTGCGTACGGCAGCCGCCCACGCCTGGCGGCTGCTGGTCGTCGGCGTGGCCGTCTACGCCGTCTTCTCGCTGCTCGGCCGCTTCCACGAGATCGGGGTGGCCCTCTTCCTCGGCCTCGTCGTCACCGCGCTGCTGTCCCCGGCCACCCGGGGCCTGGCCCGGATCCTGCCCCGCTCCGCGGCCGTCGCGGTCAGCCTGCTCGGGAGCGCCGTCCTGCTGCTGGGTGTCTTCGCGCTGGTCGGCGAGGTGGTGGCGGGGGAGAGCGCCACCCTGGTGCGGGAGTTCCGCGAGGGCCTCACCAGCATCGAGAGGTGGCTGGAGCGCCCGCCCTTCCGGCTGGACCCCGGGGCGCTCACCGGCCTCCAGTCCAAGATCGGCGAGTACCTCTCGACGCACCGCTCGACCCTGCTCTACACGGCCCTGAGCGGAGCGGGCCACGTGGTGCAGGTGCTCACCGTGCTGGCGCTCGCGGTGTTCTCCTCGGTCTTCTTCCTGCACGGCGGCAGCCGCCAGTGGTCCTGGTTCTGCGCGCAGCTGCCCGAGCGGTCGCGCGGGCGGGTGGGCGTCGCCGGGAGCGCGGCCTGGCGCACGTTCACCGGGTACACGCACGGGATCGTGCTGGTCGCGGCGACCAACGCGGTGCTCGTCGGGGTGGCGCTGTACTTCCTCGGGGTGCCGCTGGCCCTCCCGCTCGCGCTGCTGGAGTTCTTCGCGGCCTTCGTCCCGCTGGTGGGGTCGCCCGTCGCGCTCGCCGTGGCCGCCGTGGTGGCGCTGGCGGCGCGGGGGCCGGTCGTCGCGGGCGCGGTGATCGCGCTGATCGTGGTGATCGGCCAGATCGAGGGGCACCTGCTGCACCCGCTGGTGATGAGCTGGGCGGTGCGGCTGCACCCGCTCGTGGTGGCCGTCTCGGTCATCGCGGGGGCCATCGCGGCCGGCGTGGTGGGCGCGGTGGTCGCCGTGCCACTGGTCTCGGTCGCCTGGTCGGTCCGCTGCGCCCTGCGCGCGGAGGCGGGCGGGCCGGGGGACGAGCAGGGGGACGAGCCGGGGCCGGAGCCCGGCCCGGACGGCTTATCCCCGCCGACGCGTCTACCGTAGGACCTGGAGGTGGTTGCCATGGCGGAGCACGCCGCCGGAGCGGCGGCGCGGAAGCTGGAGGACGGCCGGCTGCTCAAGGAGCTGGAGACGATCCACCGCACGCGCCACGAAACGCTGCTGCACGGCTCGGACGACGCGCTGGCCACGCACACCCAGCGGCTCAAGGAGCTGGAGGACGAGTACGTCCGCCGCCACCCGGACCGCGCCCGGACCGCGGCCCGCACCCGCTCGGGCGCCCGCGCCCGCACCCAGGGCGAGGACTGACACGCGCCCCCGGTGCCGGCGCCGTGCAGGCCCCCGGCACGCCCCGGCACGCACGCCCGCGGTGCGAATGCCCCCGGCACGCACGCCCCCGGCACGCACGTCCCCGGAAACTGGTCCGCCCCGCGAATGCGCGGGGCGGCAGTCGGCTTGTGCCCGGCGGCGGGCGGGTGAAACCCGGAGCGCGGGAAGCTCCCCGCGACCCCCGTACGAGGACCCGCGTTTGAGTCTTCATTGCTTCGAGTGAGACATCTTTGTATCATTCGGGGCGACGGAGACTCATCAAGGTGCCCAGGCGCCCCCTCGAACGGAATCCCATGCACACCCCCACGCGGGACCCTCGCCGCTGGATCGTCCTCGCGATCCTCTCCGGCAGCCTCCTGCTCATCTCGATGGACACCACGATCCTCAACGTGGCCTTCCCCTCGCTCGTCGCCGACCTCCAGCCCGGCGCCGTGCAGCAGCTGTGGATCATCGACGTCTACGCCCTCGCGCTGTCCGGGCTGCTGGTCACCGCCGGCGCCCTCGGCGACCGCTGGGGCCGCAAGCGGCTGCTCATGGCCGGTTTCGGCATCTTCTCCGCCGCCTCGCTGATCGCCGTCTTCTCCACCGATGCCTGGCACGTCATCGCCGCCCGCGCCCTCCTCGGCGTCGGCGGCGCGGCCATCATGCCCGCCACCCTGTCGATCCTGCGCAGCGTCTTCACCGATGCCAGGGAACGCGCCTTCGCCCTTGCCGTCTGGGCCGCCGTGTTCGGCGGCGGCATGGCCTTCGGGCCCGTCGTCGGCGGCCTCCTCGTCCAGGACCACGGCTGGCACTCCGCCTTCCTCCTCAACCTCCCCGTCGCCGCCGTCATCGTCGCGGCAGGCCTGCGCTACCTGCCCGAATCGCGCGCCCCGCGGGGCACCGGCGCCTGGGACTGGTGGGGCGTCGCCCAGTCGATCACCGGCATGCTCGCCCTCGCGGGCGGCATCAAGCAGCTCGGCAAGAGCGGCGTCGCCGACCCGCTGCCCTGGGCCCTGCTCGCCGTCGCCGCCGTCGCGCTCACCGTGTTCGTGCGCCGCCAGCTGCGCCTGGACAACCCGCTGCTCCAGGTACGGCTGTTCGCCAGGCCCGCCTTCAGTGTCGCGGCCACCGCGATCTTCCTGCCGATGGTCGGCATGGGCGCGGTCCTCTTCCTCGTCACCCAGTGGTTCCAGTACGGCCAGGGCTACACCCCGCTGGAGGCCGGGCTGCGGCTGCTGCCCGCACCGCTCGCCCTGATCTGCGCCTCGATGGTGGCGCCGGCGCTGATGCACCGCTTCCCCATCCGGCACGTGCTCGGCGCCGGGCTCGTGGTCCTCGCCGCAGGCATGGCGATGCCCTGGACCGTCCAGCAGTTCACCGAGCCCGGCTACCCCGCCTTCGCGGCGGGGCTCACCGTCATGGGCCTGGGCGCCGGCATCGCCACCACGGTGGCCTCCGTCACCCTGGTCTCCGCCGCGCCGGCCGACCAGGTCTCCAGCGCGGCCGCCATCGAGGAGACCTGCTACGAACTCGGCTCCGCCATGGGCGTCGCCATCCTCGGCAGCACCGCCGCCGCCCTCTACCGGGGCAACCTGCCGGCGCTCGGCCTCGACGGCCCCGCCGCGAGCGCCGTACGGGACTCCGTCGGAGAGGCGGCGCACACCGCCGAACGGCTCGGCGGCGCCGTCGGCCAGGCCCTCCTGGAAGCCGCCACGCACGCCTACACCCTGGCCATCACCCCCGCCTTCCTGATGGCGGCGGCCCTGGCCGTCACCGCCGCGGCGACCACCTGGGCGCTGATCCCGCGCGACCTCCAGCCCACCGAGAACCACTGACCCGCCGGCGCCGCTCCCGGCGCCGCCCCCTCAGCCGGGCGGCGCCGGGAGCGGTGCCATGTGCGCCGGGGCCGCCGGAGCCGGGCCCAGGGTGGTCGTGCCCGGCGCCGCGCGGTGCCCGAGCCCGGTGCGGTAGGCGTCCATCGCGGCCTCCGTGCGCCCCGCCCGGCGCAGCAGATCGCCCAGCAGCCGGCACAGGTCCGCCAGGTCGCCGCCCGCCCCGCTCCGCTCCAGCAGCGCCAGCGCCCGTACGTAGTGCTCCTCGGCGGCCTCCGCGTCCCCGCGCTCCTGCGCGATCAGCCCCAGCAGCCGGTGCGCGCCGCCCGCGTGCACCGCCCCCGGGCCGCCCGCCCCCTCCTCCAGCAGCCCCGACACCAGCTCCGCCGCCTCCTCGTGGCGGCCCAGCCGGCGCAGCACGTCGGCCAGCTCCACCTCCACCTGCGCGGTGTACAGCGCCGCCCGCCGCGCCGTCAGCATCTCCCGGGCGGTCCGCAGCTCCCGCTCCGCCGCCGCCAGGTCCCCGTGCTGCGCCTGGACGTAGCCGCGCATCCAGTGGCAGTGCGCCAGATCGGTCCGCAGCCGCAGCTGCCGGTAGACCACCTGCGCCTTCGCCAGCGAGGCGTCGGCGTCCGCGACGCGGCCCTCCGTCAGGAAGGTCCGCGCGACCTGCCGGTGCATTCCCGCCACCAGCGCCGGATCCCCGACCTGCGGGGCCAGCGCCAGCGCCAGCTCGGCGGCGTGGGCCGCGCGGGCGTGCGCGCCCATGTCGGTGTACGGGCCGATCACCGCCGAGTACAGCAGCACCAGGGCCTCAGGATCTCCGAGCCCGCCCGCGTTCAGGGCGTCGATCGCCGACTCCAGCAGGTAGCAGGCGTACCGCAGCTCCCCCGCCAGCAGATGGGCGACGGCACGGCCCCGGATCGGGCGGGCCCGGCGGGGGAGCGGCTGGTCCGCCAGCAGCCGCTCCGCCGCCTCGAAGTGCCCTGCGGCGGCGGTCAGTTCCCCGGCCTCCAGCGCGCAGTCGCCGAGCCCGAGCAGCGCCTCCGCCCGCTCGTCGGCCAGCCCCAGCCGCCCGGCCTCGGCCAGCAGCCGCCGGAACTGCGCCGCGGCCTCCTCCGCCGGGCCCGTGGCCAGGGTGCGCTGCGCGTCGGTCAGGGCGAGCCGCAGCTCGGTGGCCAGGTGGGGCGGACGTCCCGTGGCGAGTTCCTCGTACGAGGTGCCGAGCCGCCCGGCCAGGAAGCGCAGCGCGGTCTCCGAGGGGCGCACCTTGCCCGACTCCAGGGTGGACACGTACGCCGGGGTGTACGCCGGCTCCGCCAACTGCCGCTGCGTCAGCCCGCGTTCCGTGCGCAGCCGGTGCACCCTGCGGCCGATCTCGGCCGGTTCGTCCATGAAAGCTCTCCCTGCGGTCCCCTGTTGTCACCCTGATGTCGCAACTCCCCAGTATTGAACGGGAGTCGGGCATTGCGCGCGGCCGTGCGCGCCGCCTAGTTTAAGCAGCCGGTTCAGCAGGGTTAACCCCTCGCTTAACCGTCCGCCCGACTCCTTTACCCCACGGAGGAACCCCATGAGGCGAACCGTCCGGCCGGCCCTGCGCACGGTGCTCGCGGCGGCCTGCGCCGGCGCCGCGCTGCTGGCCGCCGCCACCGCCCCCGCGGCGGCCGCCGACCCGCCCCGCCAACCCGGCGTCCGCGTGGAGATACCCGGGCCGGAACACGGCGGCGACGCCGGATCCGGCCACGCCCTGGTACCCGCCGCCGGACGGGCGAAGGCCGCACCCAACCTCTCCGGGGCCGCGCGCGCCGCCGACGGCCGGGTCACCAAGATGATCGACAACGGGCCCACCGCGGACCGGCTGGACGTGGTCGTCGTCGGCGACGGATACACCGCCGCCGAACTCGACCGCTTCCACGCGGACGCCCGCGCCAAATGGGCCGAGGTCACCGCCGTCGAGCCGTACACCACCTACCGCGACCTCTTCAACGTCTGGACCGTGGACGCGGTCTCCGCCCAGTCCGGGGTCTCCGGGGACCCGGCCCCCGACACCGTCCGCGACACCGCCCTCGGCTCGTACTTCTGGTGCGAGTCCATCGAGCGGCTGCTCTGCGTGGACCAGCCCAAGGCCGACTCCTACGTCGCCAGGGCGCCCGCCGCGGACCTGGTCCTCGTCCTCGCCAACAGCGCCAAGTACGGCGGCGCCGGCTACAACGAGCCCAGCGCCACCCTCGGCTACGAGGGCATCGCCACCGCCTCCGCCGGCCACCCCAAGTCCGGACAGGTCGCCATCCACGAGACCGGCCACTCCCTCGGCAAGCTCGCCGACGAGTACTTCTACCCCGGCCTCCCCGGATACGAGCAGTACACCGGCCCCGAGCCCGCCGACCCCAACACCTCCACCCTGGACGCCGCCCGGATGGCCGCCGGGCACGCCAAGTGGTACCGCTGGCTCGGCGAGACCTCACCCGACGGCGGGACCGTCGGCGCGTACGAGGGCGGCGGCTACTACCTCACCGGCCTGTTCCGGCCCACCGACAACTCCCTCATGCGGGTCCTCGGCAAGCCCTTCAACCTCCCCGGCGTCGAGGCGATGACCGCCGGCTTCCACCGGCACGCCCGCCTGGTCACCCCGCTCACCCCGACCGACCGCACCCTGCGGCTGCCGCACACCGCCAAGGTGGCCGTGCCCCGGCTGCACGGCCCCGACGGACGGCAGCCGGACGTGCGCTGGTACCTCGACGGCCGCGAGCTCAAGCGGTTCGCCGGGCGGACCGAGGTCCGGGTGGCCGAGCTGTGGCTGCTCGACCTGCGCGGCCACCGGCTGTCCGTGAGCGTCCGGGACGACACCCCGACGGTCCGCGACCCCGAGATCGCCCGCACCCTGACCTCCACCGCCACCTGGGACGTCCGCCTCTGAGCCCGCCCGCCCCCGGTCCCCCGGCGCCGCGGCCGGGGGGAAGGGCAGGGCGTCCCAGAGGGCGCAGTGGTGGGCGGACGCCGCGTCGACCGGCCGGATCCCGCCCGCGCCCGGCGCCAGATGCAGCACCGAGGGCGCGGACGCCCCGAACCGGGGCCAGGCGGGGGAGCCCGGCGCGTTCGGCGAGCCGGTGCGGGCGAACCGCGTCCAGTACTCCGTCATCCGCGCGGACAGGGCCTGCTGAGGCACGGTCAGCTCCACCGTCGAGAACAGATAGGGCAGTTCGAAGCCGTGCGCCGCGCCGAACGGGAACCCGGGCCGCTCCGGCAGCCCCAGGAAGTTCGGCGCGCCGCTGTCGCCGAACAGGTAGCCGTACGTCGGCACGTGCCGCGCCAGCGCCCGGCTGTCCCGCAGCGCCGGACAGGTGAAGGAGGCGTCGGAGAGCACGGCCGCCCATGCCAGCGCGGGTGTCTCGAACCCGCCCGCCGGGTAGGCCGCCGCCACGGCGGCGGCCGCCGCGCCGAAGGAGGTCCGCAGCCGCTCCCGGTAGCCTTCCTCCCCGCTCACCGGATACACCGCCAGCGCCGACGAGAGGAAGAGCCGCATCTCGTCGCGGTTGGTCCCCTGCACCACCGGCACCCGGTGGAAACGGCCCGCCTCCAGCGCCCGGACCGGCTCCAGCGGCAGCAGGGCGTTGCCGTACGCGACCCCGGAGAACCGCTCGGCCAGCTCCGGGGTCGTCAGCCGGCCCGTGTCCAGCCCGCGCAGGCAGTCCAGCACCCGCCCCCGCGGCCGGCCGCCGCAGCCGAGGGCGGCCGCCGCCGCCACACCGGCCGAGACGGTGCGCTCCTGCGGCACGAACGGCTCGTACGTCCCCGCCGTCGGCAGCAGGGCGTACGGCGGCATCGTCGTCGAGCAGGAGCCGCTCTGCACGATCGCCCGTTGGAAGAGGCCCGCCGAGGCGGGGGAGACCAGGTGCGCGCAGACGCTGAGCCCGCCGGCCGACTCCCCGAAGACCGTCACCCGCCCCGGATCACCGCCGAAGCGGGCCGCGTTCGCCCGCACCCAGCGCAGCGCCGCCTGCTGGTCGGCGAGCCCGAAGTCCGGGGCGCCGCCCAGCTCCGGGTGGCCGAAGAAACCGAAGACGCCGAGCCGGTAGTTGACGGTCACGACCACCGCGCCGCCCGTCACCGCCAGCGGCTCCGGCCGGTACGCGTCCCCCCGGCCGAAGCGGAACCCGCCGCCGTGAAACCACACCATCACCGGCCGAGCCCGCCCCCGCCCCGCCGGGGCGGTGACGTTCAGGTACAGGCAGTCCTCCGAGCCCTCCGGCCCGCCCGGCCCGTACGCCGGAAGCTGCGGACAGGGGGAGCCCGGAGCCCCGGCGTCGAGCACCCCCGCCCGGCGCGGCGCGGGACGCGGCGGCCGCCAGCGCAGCGGACCCGTCGGCGCGGCCGCGTACGGGACCCCCTCGAACGTGTCGTACGCCCCGTGCGCGCGGCCACGTACCGGCCCCTCCGCCGTGGCGACGACGGGCCGCGCGGCGGTACCGGCCACCGCCACGGCGGCGGGCGGTTCCGACCCGGTGGCGCAGAGCAGCACCAGCACGGGCAGCAGAGCGGCCACCAGCCGACGGCGGAACCGTCCGGGGCGGGCGGCGGGGCTGGGGCTGGGATCCGGCACGGCTGCGCCCCCTCCTCGACGGGTCGACCGGCCCACTGTGGCCCGCCCCCGTCATCCCGGGGAGCCTTGGGACGCGGCGTGTCCGGCGCGGCGCCGGGACGCGCCGGGGAGACCCCCGTTTGCCCGCCCCGAATGGCGCAGTGGGGGAAGGTGCCGCTGAATGTAACAAAGCGTGCGATTCCCATGACGCACGATGACCGGCGCGCGATGTGTAGACCCCGCGCGTCGGCGAACGGAGCTTTCCATGAATGACCCCAGCACCCTCGCGGCGACGGACCACGGCGACCGCGACGGGCTCCCCGCCACCCCGCACCCCACCGCCGGCCCCCTCCACCCCGTGCCGCCCGCGACCCCGGACCTCCCCTCCGCCACCGCGGCCCTCCCCTCGGCGACCCCCGATCTGCCGTCGG
Organism: Streptomyces sp. NPDC043896; assembly: GCF_056435605.1. Taxonomy (NCBI): domain Bacteria; kingdom Bacillati; phylum Actinomycetota; class Actinomycetes; order Kitasatosporales; family Streptomycetaceae; genus Streptomyces; species Streptomyces sp. NPDC043896. The sequence goes on along the minus strand of NZ_JBWKEE010000003.1, from coordinate 360,888 downwards.
CGACCGAGGGCGTCCCCCACGGGGCCCCGGATCTGCCGTCCGCGACGGCCGACACGCCGCCCGCACCCCCCGGCCTCCCGGCCGCGGCGGCCGACCCGCCGACCGGGGCCGCCGGCCCGAGCCCCGGAACGGACGGCCCGGCCCCGGCCGCGTCCGGCCCCGGGCCGCGCCCCGAACCCCACCCCGAGCCCATCCGCACCCTGCTGGAGACGGCGGTCACCTGCCGGCCCGTCGAGGAGGTCACCGCCCTGGTGAGCCTCCTCAAGGAGGGCGGCCCGCTCGCCAGCCCCGGCCGGGACGCGCTGCGCACCGCCGCGGTCACCCGGCCCGTCGACGACGTCCGCCACATGGTCGCCCTGCTGGGCGAGCACCCGCTGGAGGAGGCCGAGGCCGACCTCACCCTCCGCGCGGCCGCCGTCGGCCGGCCCATCGAGGACGTCGCCCTGCTGGCCAGCATCCTCGGCCCCGACGGCACCCCGCGCACCGACCGGCCCCCCGCGCGGGCGGCGCTGCCGCCGCCGCCCGAGGACCCTCCGGCCCCCGCCCCGCAGCGGGCCGCCGCCCCGGAACCGGCCGAGGACCTGCCCGCCCCGGCGCCCGCCCCCCTGGCCGTCGCCGTCGCCGCACCGGCGGCGGCGCCGCGGGCCGCGCGGGAACCCGCCGCGGCACCGGCGGCGGGCGCGCTGCGCCACGTACTGCGCTGGCCGACGGCAGCGGTCCTGCTGCTGTGCGGGGTGCTGCACCTGCCCGGTGACCTCGGCCGGCCCCCGGCCCCCGAGAGCCTCGCGCCCCTGGCCGTGTCCCTGCTCTGCCTCGCGCTCGGCGCCCTGCTGGCGGTACGCGACACCGCCGCCGTGTGGCGGGCCGCCGCCGTGGCGGCACTCGCCGTGGTCACCCTGCACATCGTGGGCGGCCTGGTGTTCTTCGACCCGCTGGACGGCGCCCTCGGCGGCCCGTACGCGTGGGCCGGGGTCACCGCCGTCCTGTGCGCCGGCGCCGGGGCGGTCCTGGCAGGCCTGGCCCTGAAGTACGGCCGGCCGGCCGGCACGGGAGGCTGACCCCGGTCCTCCCTGCGGGGCCCCGGCCGCTCACCGGGCGGCCGGGGCCCCGTCCCGTTGCCCGCCCGGCCGCGCCCTACCGGGAGTCCGTCCAGGCGAGCAGCCGGTCGGCGGGCCAGGTGTTGACGACGCGTTCGGCCGGCACCCCGCACTCCGCCGCCCGTACGCAGCCCAGGATCTGCCAGTCCAGCTGCCCCGGGGCGTGCGCGTCCGTGTCGACCGCGAAGAAGGTGCCCGCCGCGACGGCCAGCCGCAGCAGCCGCCGGGGCGGATCGAGCCGTTCGGGGCGGCTGTTGATCTCCACGGCGGTGCCGGACTCCGCGCACGCCGCGAACACGGCCTCGGCGTCGAAGGCCGACTCGGGGCGGGTCCGGCCGGTGACGAGCCGCCCCGTGCAGTGACCGAGGACGTCCATCAGGGGATTGCGGACGGCCTTGAGCAGCCGCCGCGTCATGGCGGGCGACTCCATCCGCAGCTTCGAGTGGACGGATCCCACCACCAGGTCGAGCCGGTCCAGCAGCTCCGGCTCCTGGTCGAGGGAGCCGTCGAGGAGGATGTCGCACTCGATGCCGGTGAGCAGCCGGAAGGGGGCCCACCGCTCGTTCAGTTCGGCCACCACCCGAAGCTGTTCGCGCAGCCGCTCCGGCGAGAGGCCACGGGCGACCTTCAGGCTCGGCGAGTGGTCCGTGAGCACCGCCCACTCGTGCCCCAGGGCGGCTGCCGCCCGTCCCATCGCCTCGATCGGGCTCCCGCCGTCCGACCAGTCCGAGTGCAGGTGGCAGTCCCCGCGCAGGGCGGCGCGCAGCGCGGTGGCGGCGGGCGGGGCGGGCGGCCCCGCCGGCATCGCCGCGGCCTCCTCCTCCAGGACGCCCAGGTACTCGGGGATCCCGCCGGCCAGCGCCTCGCGCACCACCTTCGCGGTCTTCGGCCCGATGCCCTTGACCGCCTCCAGCGATCCGGCGGCGGCCCGCTCGGCGGTCTCCCGCTCACCCATGCGGGCGACGGCCGCCGCCGCCGTACGGAAGGCCCGCACCCGGTAGGTCGGGGCCTGCGCGCGCTCCAGCAGGAAGGCGATCCGGTCCAGCGCCGCCACCGGCTCCATGACGCACCTCCTCCGGACACCCCCAGTCTCCCCGCGCCCCCGGGGACCGGCGAGCGGGCCCGCTCCCGTCAGCCGGCGGCGCGGTCCGCCCCGGATCCCGCGCCGGTGTCCGGGGCGTCCGGTCCGGCCCCCGCTCCCGGCGCCGCGATCCGCTCGGTGAGCGTGAAGAGGGCGCCGTCCGGGTCGCGGAGCGTCAGCGAGCGCTCCGCGGCGTCCGAAGTGATCACCGAGACCGTGCGCCCGCCGAGGTCCAGGGCCGCCTCGACGGCGTCGTCCAGGTCCGCCACCCGGAAGTGGACGTGCCAGCGGGGCCGCGTGTGCGGGGTGTACGCGCCCGGCTCCACCGGGCCGCCGTCCAGCCGTGCCACCGGCTCGCCGTTCTGCCGCAGCACGACCCGTTCCTCCTCGTACGAGACCTCGCAGCACCCCGCCCGGCCCGTGGCCCATTCCAGCACCTCGCCGTAGAACAGCGCGGCGTCGAAGGCGTTCCTGGTCCGCAGCTCCAGCCAGGCCGGGGCGGGTCCCACGCCGACCCGCCAGTCCGAGGAGACGGGCCCCTGCCAGATCCCGAAGACCGCCCCGTCGGGGTCGGCAACCAGCGCGGCCCGCCCGCCCCCGGGGAAGGAGACCGGGCCCACCGCCACCGTCCCGACGCGCTCGCGGATCCGCGAGGCGGCGACGTCGGCGTCGTCCACCGCGAAGTAGGGCGTCCAGGCGACGGGCACCGCCAGATCAGTGGCCAGCGCCCCGATGCCGGCCACCGGTACGCCGTCCAGCACGGCCACCGAGAAGGCCGAGCCGAGCCGGGCCCGGCGGAAGCCCCACCCCACGACCGCCCCGTAGAAGCGCTGGGACGCCTCCAGGTCGCGGGCCATCAGACTCACCCAGCACGGGGCCCCGAAGACGTCCTTCGCAGAAATTTCCACACACAAGGAGTAGCGTCCGTGCCCCCTCGCCACCGAGCAGGCGCGCCCGCAGGTCACCACCAGTACGCGGGGTACCTCGGCGCCGTACGGCGGATGCGGGAACCGGCGTATCCGGTGAGGACCAGCAGCACGGTGGATCCGAAGAGCAGCGGCACGAACCGGGCGGGCGCGGGCGTCTGGAGCACCGTCACCACGGCGGTGGCCACGGCCGGGGAGTGCGGCGTGCGGGCCAGCGTCAGCAGGGCCAGGGTGAGCCCGGCCGCGACGGCCGCGGCCCAGGCGCTGCTGCCCGCCACGGCCAGGACCGCGAAACCGCACGCCGCGCCCAGCAGGTGCCCGATGACCACCCCGCGCGGCTGGGCCAGCGGCAGGGTGGGGGCGCTGTGCACCAGCGCGGCGCTCGCCGCCAGCGGGGGTATCAGCACCGGCTCGTGGATGGCCGCGCCGATCGCGACGAGGCCCAGCAGCACGGTGGTCGCGGCGCTGACGCTGTGGAAGGCTGCCGCCGCGCTCGGCCGGGCGGGGGCCCGGGGCGAGAGCAGGCGCCTGCGGGGCGAGGGGACGGGAGCGGGAGCGGTGGCGGTGGTGGTGCGGGAGGGCATACGGGGGCAGGTTTCCGGTACGGGCGGGGGAGGGAGGCAGGAGCGGCCGCGCCCGTACGGTGATCGACCGCCGGCCGGGCCTCACGTCCGATCCGGGTGAGGACGGCGCAATCCGGACACGACCCTACCGCCCGCGCGTCCGGCGGCGGCGATGGGGGTGCAGGCCGGGGGAGTGCACGCAGTCGGGACGCAAAGAGCGGATCGGCCGGAATCGGCCGGGCTTGATCGTGTATGACTGCGGAGGCACGTGCTCGAGGCAGGGAAGGACCAGCAATGACGACACACCCCCACCTCACCGGGATCCTCACGGACCTCGACGCGGTGATCGCCGGAGCCCCCGCCGAAGCGACCGGCGCCCTGTGGCGGCTGACCGGAGCCGGGCGCGGCCTGGACTCCAACCTGATCCGGCTGCGTCCCGGCGCGGCCATCGCCGAGCACGCCGAGCCCGCCCTCGACGTCCTGCTCGTCGTGGTGGAGGGCGGCGGGCGCATCGAGACCGAGGACGGGGCGCACCGGCTGCGCCCGCACACCGCCTGCTGGCTCGCGCGCGGTGCCCGGCGCTCGCTGACCGCCGGCCCGCAGGGGCTGACGTACCTGACCGTCCACACCCGGCGCCCCGGCCTCGGCATCGGCGGCCCCGAGCGCACGCCCGGCCCCACCGAGGGCGGCGAGACGGCGTGCCTGTCGCACCGGGTCTGCCCGGACTGCGGCCGGCTCGCCACCGAGGCGGGCGCCCGCTACTGCTCCCGCTGCGGCACCGGCCTGCCGGACTGACAGGCCGCGCCGGCCCCGGGCGCGGGGGCCGCGTACCCGTCCACCGGGCGCGGAGGCCGCGTACCGTCCACCGGGCGCGGGTCCCCGTCCGGAGTACGCGCCGCCGTGCGCCTGCCCCCGCGGGCCCGGAAGCCCTACGCTCGGTGCCGGACGCCCGGCCCCTTCCGGAAGGCAGGTCCCCATGGCCACCACCCAGGTTCCCGTCATCGACCTCGGCCCGTGGCGCTCCGGTGAGCCCGCCGCCCGTGCACGGACCGCCGCACGCGTCGACGAGGCGCTCCAGGCGGCCGGCTTCCTCCTGGTCACCGGGCACGGGGTGGACCCGGCCCTGCCCGCGGCGATCCGCGAGGCCGCGCGCGCCTTCTTCCGGCTGCCGCCCGGGGCGAAGGAGCCGTACGCGGTCGGTGTCGGCGGACGCGGCTGGCTCGGCCCCGGTGCGGAGGCCAACAGCTACGCGGAGGGGACGGCCTCGCCGCCCGACCTGAAGGAGTCCTGGTCCTGCGCGGCCGAGGACCCGACGGGCGTGCCCTCGGTGGACGCCGAGTGGTTCCGGCCGAACACCTGGCCCGCCGAGGTGCCGCGGCTGCGGCCGCTGGTGGCCGAGTACCTGACCGCGATGCGGGCCCTCTCCGACGAACTGCTGGAGCTGCTGGCGGTGGCGCTGGCCCTGCCCGGGGACCACTTCACCCGGTACACCGGCCACCCCACCTGGGGGTTCAACGTCAACTGGTACCCGGGCGCCGAGGTGGTCGGCCCGCCGCTGCCCGGCCAGTTCCGCATCGGGCCGCACACCGACTTCGGGACGGTGACCGTCCTGGACCGGGAGCGGGGCGCGGGCGGCCTCCAGATCCACACCGACGAGGGGGGCTGGCAGGACGCCCCCTGGGACCCGGCGGCGCTCACCGTCAACATCGGCGACCTGCTGGCCCGGTGGACCGGCGACCGGTGGCGGGCGGGCCGCCACCGGGTGCTGCCGCCGCCCGCGCACGCGCCGGCCGAGGAACTGATCTCGCTGGTCTACTTCTACGAGTGCGACGCGCACACCCGCGTCGAGTCCCTGCCCGCCCCGGTCGGCCGGGTGGCGCACGAGCCGGTCGACTCGCACGTGTACCTGCGCGCGAAGCTCGACGCCATCAGCGTGTCCTGAGCCGGCCCGATTACCCCTGGTCGGACCGTGTTCGGCAGGATGTGCGCATGACCGAGATCCGTACCCCCCGCCTCCTCCTCCGCCGCTGGACCGACGACGACCTCGTCCCCCTCTCGGAGATCCACGCAGACCCGGACGTGATGCGCTGGATCGGCGACGGGTCCCCGCTCGACCTCGACCGGACCGCCGAGGCCATCGAGCGCTGGGAGGAGGAGTGGGACGACGAGGGCTTCGGCCTGTTCGCCGTGGAGCTCCTCGCCTCCGGGGAGCTGATCGGGGCCGTGGGGCTGTCCGCGGCGGACGACCTGCCCGAGACCCGGCACCAGGTGCAGGTCCTCTGGCGTCTGGGCCGGCCCTTCTGGGGGCAGGGCTACGCATCCGAAGCGGCCCAGGCCGCCCTGGAGTTCGCCCTTCAGGACCGGGGCCTGGACCGGGTCGTCGCCGTCAACCGCGTCGGCAACGAGGAGTCCGAGAACGTGATCCGCAAGCTCGGCATGGAGCGCGACGGGGAGACGGCGGACCCGGAGACCGGCGCCCGGCTCAGCCTCTACGGCATCGACCTCACCGAGTACGAGGCCTGAGCCCGCCGTCAGCCAAAAGTCAGGCTTTGGCAAGCCATAAGATTCGATTATGGGGTCATAACCCGGGGGCGGGTGCCGGGTTAGGGTGGCCTTAGTTTAGGGTTTCCTTGATCAGTCAGATTGTCGGTCGAAGGGAAACCCAGTCATGCCTCGCTCTCTGCGGGTAGCAATCGTCGGTGCCGGCCCCGCCGGGATCTACGCGGCCGACGCGCTGCTGAAGTCCGAGGCGGCGGCCGACCCCGGCGTGTCCATCGACATCTTCGAGCGGATGCCCGCACCCTTCGGCCTGATCCGCTACGGCGTCGCCCCCGACCACCCCCGCATCAAGGGCATCATCACCGCCCTGCACCAGGTGCTCGACAAGCCGCAGGTCCGCCTCTTCGGCAACGTCGACTACCCGAACGACATCTCGCTCGACGAGCTGCGCTCCTTCTACGACGCGGTCGTCTTCTCCACCGGCGCCACCGCCGACCGTGCCCTGCGCATCCCGGGCGTCGAACTCGACGGCTCCTACGGCGCTGCCGACTTCGTCTCCTGGTACGACGGCCACCCCGACGTGCCGCGCACCTGGCCGCTGGAGGCCGAGAAGGTCGCCGTCCTCGGCGTCGGCAACGTCGCCCTCGACGTGGCCCGCATCCTCGCCAAGACGGCCGACGAACTGCTTCCGACCGAGATCCCGGCGAACGTCTACGACGGCCTGAAGGCCAACAAGGCCCTGGAGGTGCACGTCTTCGGCCGCCGCGGCCCGGCGCAGGCGAAGTTCAGCCCGATGGAGCTGCGCGAGCTCGACCACTCGCCCAACATCGAGGTGATCGTCAACCCCGAGGACATCGAGTACGACGAGGGCTCGATCGCCGAGCGGCGCAAGAACAAGCAGACCGACATGGTCGCCAAGACCCTGGAGAACTGGGCGATCCGCGACATCGGCGACCGCCCGCACAAGCTCTTCCTGCACTTCTTCGAGTCCCCGGCCGAGATCCTCGGAGAGGACGGCAAGGTCGTGGGCCTGCGCACCGAGCGCACCGAGCTGGACGGCACCGGAAACGTCAAGGGCACCGGCGAGTTCACCACCTGGGACGTCCAGTCCGTCTACCGCGCCGTCGGCTACCTCTCGGACGAACTGCCCAAGCTGCCCTGGGACGTGGAGTCCGGCACGGTGCCCGACGAGGGCGGCCGCGTCATCGAGAACGGCGAGCACCTCGCCTCGACGTACGTCACCGGCTGGATCCGGCGCGGCCCGATCGGCCTGATCGGCCACACCAAGGGCGACGCGAACGAGACCGTCGCCAACCTGCTGGCCGACCACGCCGCGGGGCGCCTGCTGACCCCCGCCGCCCCCGAGCCGGAGGCCGTCGAGGCGTTCCTCGCCGAGCGCGGCACCCGCTACACGACCTGGGACGGCTGGTACAAGCTCGACGCCGCGGAGAAGGCGCTGGGTGAGCCGCAGGGCCGCGAGCGCGTGAAGATCGTGGAGCGCGAGGGGATGCTCGACGCCAGCGGCGCGTGAGACAGGGGTGGGGCCCGCCGGCGGCGGGCCCCACCGGCGTCCGGGCCGACGGGTTCCGCAGCCGATCCGAAGGATCCGTACACCCGATCGACGTAACGCTCTGCATCTGGGAGGTGGCCCTGTGCTACGGTCCTGGCAGTTGCAGGTGTGGTTCCCAGAGATCTTCGGACGGGTCAATCATCACGGCGACTCCGGATCCGCACAGTGCGGTTCCGGGTATGGCCCCGAAGGAGAATCGATATGGCGTCCGGCACCGTGAAGTGGTTCAACGCGGAAAAGGGCTTCGGCTTCATCGAGCAGGACGGCGGCGGCGCCGACGTGTTCGCCCACTACTCGAACATCGCCACCCAGGGCTACCGGGAGCTCCAGGAGGGCCAGAAGGTGGTCTTCGACGTCACCCAGGGCCAGAAGGGCCCGCAGGCCGAGAACATCGTGCCCGCCTGAGCCCACGCCGTCCCTTCGGCGTCACCCGGGGCCCGCACCTGTCGGTGCGGGCCCCGGCGTCATGCCTTCCCGGCCGATTCGGGCACGCGGGACGGGCCCACCGGGCAGACTGTCCGGCGTGACGACTATGAGCAAGGGCGCCAACCTCCCGGTGGCCGCCACCTCCGTCAGGGCCGTCCTCGGCTGGTCCGCCGGGCCGGGGGTACCCGACGTGGACGCCTCCGCGCTGCTCCTGGCAGCCACCGGACGGGTCCGCTCCGACGGGGACTTCGTCTTCTACAACCAGCCCCGGCACGCCTCGGGGGCCGTACGCCACCTCGGCAAGCGGCCCGGCGCGGACACCCTCGACGTCGACCTCGCCGCCCTCGAAGGGGACGTCGAGCGGGTCGTGCTCTGCGCCTCCGCCGACGGCGGCACCTTCGGCCGCGTCCCCGGACTGCACCTGTGCCTCCTCGACGCCGTCTCCGGTGCCGAACTGGCCCGCTTCGACATGGAGGCCGGCCCGGAGACCGCCTTCGTGAGCGGCGAGCTCTACCGGCGGGCCGGGGCGTGGAAGTTCCGGGCCGTCGGCCAGGGGTACGCCAGCGGACTCGCGGGACTCGCCACGGACTACGGCATCACCGTGGACGACGCGCCGCCACCGGTACCGGTCACCGAGCCCACCCCGCTGCCCGCGCCGGTGACCACGCCCACCCCCGCGCCGCGGCCCGTCCCGGCGCCCGTCCGGGCTCCCGCGCCGGCGCCCGCCGCCGGGGAGGCGGCCGTACGGCTGGTCAAGGGCGAGGAGTGGCTCCCCGAGGACATGCGGGGCCGGCTGTCGCTGCGCAAGAAGCAGGTCGCCGTCAGCCTGAGCAAGGCCGGGGCCAAGGGGGCGACCGCCCGCGTGGTCCTCGTCCTCGACGCCTCGGGATCGATGAGCACCCTCTACGCCCGCGGGACCGTCGCGCGCGTGGTGGAGCGGATGGCGGCCGTCGCCGCGCAGCTCGACGACGACGGCGAGATGCAGGCCTGGACCTTCGCCACCAACCCCGCCCGGCTGCCGGACCTCGCCATCGGCGATCTGCCCGAGTGGCTGCGCCTGCACGTACGCGTCGGCCAGATGAGCCTCTTCGGCCGCAAGAAGCCCCCCAGGGGCCTCGTGCCCGGCCAGGTGGACATGCGGCAGGTCGGCTTCCAGAACGAGGAGCAGAAGGTCATCGCCGAGGTACGGGACTTCGTACGCTCCCACCCGGCGTCGGCCCCCACCCTGGTCCTCTTCTTCTCCGACGGCGGGGTGTACCGCAACGACGAGATCGAGCGGGAGCTGCGGGCGGCCGTGGAGGAGCCGGTGTTCTGGCAGTTCGTCGGTCTCGGCCGGGCCGGCTTCGGCGTGCTGGAGCGCTTCGACACCATGCCGGGGCGCCGCGTCGACAACGTCGGCTTCTTCGCCGTGGACGACATCGACACGGTCTCGGACCAGGACCTGTACGACCGGCTCCTGTCGGAGTTCCCGTCCTGGCTGCGGGCGGCCCGGCAGGCGGGCATCCTGCGCTGACCCGGCCGTTGCCGCGCACCCGCCCGCGCCGCCGGGCCGGGTGTGCAGCAACGTTTCCCCGGGTGAAACCCGCCGCCAGTCGGGTGAGCCGGGGCGGCCCGCCCTGTCGCGCGGGGCCTCGGGCGACTAGACAGCGTGTCTGTGATCAAGGAACTGCCCGGGTCCCGTACGCGCCGCCGGTTACCCGCCGCCGGCCGCTCGCGGGCCGCCGCGGCGGCCCGGCCGGCCCTGACGGCCCCGACCGCCGTGACGGCCACCGCCGGGGCGGCGCCGACCGCCGCGGCGACCCCAGCCGTGGCGGCCCCTACCGTCGTGGCGACCCCAGCCATGGCGGCGCCGAGCGCCGTGGCGAGGCCCGCCCTTCGGGCGGCGGCCCGCGTTCTCCTGACGGCCTGTGCGCCGGTGGCGGCCTGCGCGTTGCTGACGGGCTGCGCCGGTGGGGACCGCCGGCCCGCCCCTGACCCGGACGAGCTGATCAAGGCCGCCACGCAGCGCCTCACCGACGCGTGCCTGACCCGCCAGAGGCTCGTACCGCCCCGCGGCGGGCCGGGCCGCCCGCAGGGCGCCGCGGACCCTCGGGTCAGTGCGGCCCTGTTCGGTGCGGGTCCGGCGGAGCTGTCGCTCGCGCTCCCCACCGGCCACGTCGTACGCGCCCACACCGACGGCTGCCTCGCCGCCGCGCAGCAGCGGCTCTACGGCGACCAGCCCGGCTGGTTCCGCGCCTCGGTCGTCGTCAACAACCTGCGGCCCGAAGCCGATCACACCCACCGCGACCTCGCCGAGGTCCGGGCCCGCCACCGCGCCGAGATCGCCGCCTGGGAGCGGCTGCGCGCCCGCGCCGTCACCGAAGCCACGACCGTGCTCACGTCACCACCACCGAAGGGAAACCCACCCGCATGAAGCGCCTCACCACCCTCCTCGCGACGGCCCTGATGGCCACCGCCGGGATCCTCGCCACCTCCGCCGCCGCCGAGGCGGCGGACTGCCGCAGCGGCTACTTCTGCGTCTGGACGAACGCCAACTTCGACGGTCTGAAGATCGAGCACAGCGGCGACGACCACTGGTGGGAGGGCGACATGTTCAAGTACGACTCCTCCTGGGCCAACCACGGCGTCTCCGGCCCCGGCGTGAAGGACCACGTCAAGGTGTACGAGGGCCGCAAGCTGCTGGGCCGGGTCACCCTCTGTCTGGCCCCCGGCCAGGAGGTCGGCTACCACGGAGGCGCCAACGACCAGGGCGGCTCCCACACCTGGACCAGCGGCTGCTGACGCCCCCCGGATAGGCTCGGCCTCCGCCGCCCGCGTCCGTACCGCCCGCCGGGCGGTACGGACCCGAGGGAAGGAAGACCCCGCCATGCCCGGCCCCGCCGAGATCCGCATCCTGCGCGCCGCCGACCGGACGGCCTCTGCCTGGAAGAACGGGGGCGGGGTCACCCGCGAGATCACGGCCCGTCCCGAGAACGCCGGGACCGCCGGCTTCGACTGGCGCGTCAGCCTCGCCGAGGTGGCCGCCGACGGCCCCTTCTCGCGCTTCCCCGGCATCGACCGGATCCTCACCCTCGCCGAGGGCGAGGGGATGGACCTCACCGTCGGCGACGTACGGCGGCGCGTGGACGAGCGGTACGCGCCCCAGCACTTCCCTGGGGACCGGCCCACCGGCTGCCGCCTGCTGGGCGGCCCCGTCGTGAACCTCAACGTGATGTACGACCGGGACCGGATCCGGGCCCGCGTCGCCGTCGTCCGGGGCGAACTCGCCCTCGCCGCACGGCCGGACGAGACCCTGCTGGTCGTCGCCCTCGAAGGCCCGGCGGCCCTCCACCGCCCGGACGCGCCCACCGCCCGGACCGAACTCGGCCGCTACGACGCCGCCCTGCTCCGGGCGGTCCCGAACTGTGTGATCAGCGCAGAGGGACGCGTGGCCGTCGTGGCAGCGCGGGAGACGGCCGGGAAGCCCGCCCGGCACGATCTCACCGGCCAGCGGCTGCGCCCCCTCGGCTGAGTCCGTGCCGGGGAGGGGTGGCAGGAGCCCGCGTACGCCGGGCAGAATCGAACGGTGATCACGACCGAATCCGAAGCGGACCCCTTCAACGAACACCGAAGGCTGCTGTTCGCCACCGCCTACCGCATGCTGGGGACCGTCAGCGACGCCGAGGACATCGTCCAGGACGCCTGGCTGACCTGGAACAAGGCCGACCGGTCGGAGGTCCGCCACCCCAAGGCGTACCTCGTGCGCACGGTCACCAACCTCTCCCTGAACCGGCTCACCTCCGCCCGGGCCACCCGGGAGGAGTACGTCGGCCCCTGGCTCCCCGAACCCCTGCTCACCGAACCCGACGTGGCGCAGGAGCGGGAGCTCGCCGAGAGCGTCTCCACGGCGATGCTGGTCGTCCTGGAGACGCTGGGCCCCGTGGAGCGGGCCGTCTTCGTGCTGCGCGAGGTCTTCGGCTACTCGCACGCCGAGATCGCCGGCTTCCTGGAGCGCCCGGAGCCGGCGGTCCGGCAGATCTCCCACCGCGCCCGCAAGCACGTCGCGGAGCGCCGCCACCGCTACGACTGCGACAGCGCGGAACGCGAACGGATCACCGAGCGCTTCCTGAGCGCCTGCGCCGGGGGAGACCTGAACGCCGTCCTGGAGATGCTCGCCCCCGACGTCACCGCCTGGTCCGACGGCGGCGGCAAGGTCACCGCCGGCCGCAGGCCGATCCACGGCGCCGACCACGTGGGCCGGTTCCTGCTCGGCGTGCTGGCCAAGCCGGACATGGCCGGGGTCACCGTCGTCCCGGCGGTCATCAACGGCGAGCTCGGCGTCCTCGCCCTGGCGGGGGAGGAGCCGATCGGGTCGCTCACCTACGACCTGGAGAACGGCCTGATGCGCAACATCCGCATCCAGGTCAACCCCGACAAGCTGGCGGGCCTGCGCCGCTGACGGCCTAGGGGGTGTTGCGCAGCAGCGTGTCGAGGGCCCTGCCGAGGCGGGCCCGGCGGGTCTCGGGGGTGAGGGCCTGGAGCAGGGGCAGCACCAGCTGGTAGCGGCCGGTGCTGCCGAGGGCCTCGAACGCGGCCCGGGCGCGGGGGTCCGCCTCCAGGGCGGCCGCCAGGTCGGGCGGGACCTCCGCCGTGCGCTGTGACGCGTACGCCGCCGCCCACCGTCCGTCGGCCTGCGCCCGGCGGACCTCCGCGAGCCCCGGCTCCCGCATCCGGCCGGCCGCCGTCAGCTCCGCGACCTTGTCGACGTTCACCCGCGACCACAGGCTCCGGGCGCGGCGCGGCACGTACTTCTGGAGGTAGTACCGCTCGTCGTACGAGCGACGCTGGCCGGAGATCCAGCCGTAGCACAGCCCGATGTCCACCAGCTCGTCGTCGGTGACCGACGGGATGCCGGACTTCTTCTTCGCCACCTTGATCCATACGCCCCCGGTGCGGGTGTGGTGCCGGTCCAGCCAGCCCTCGAAGGCGGTGGCATCCGCGAAGGCGATGACCTCCACGCCGTTGATCTCGTCCATGCGGCCAGGCTAACCGTGCCGGGCCCGTACCGCCCCGCCCCTTTCGCCCAAACCCCTTGTCTCCCCGGCCCGTTCGCCCCCGGGGCCGCTCTCCCGCGGCCGTGAACCGCGCGCGAGCGGGACCCGAGGGGGGCCCGAGCCGGGCACCAACCGCGCGCAACCCGGCCTGGCTACCTTGCAGGGACCCACCGCACGTCCAGCACCAAAGGGGACGCTCGTGAACCACGCGCGCACCACCCGCCGCATCGCGGCATCGTTCGACGACCTCGTAGGCGACACCCCGCTGTTCGAGCTCCAGCTCGACGGCCTGCCCGCGACCGCGCGGGTCCTCGCCAAGCTGGAGGCGGCCAACCCGCTGTCCAGCATCAAGGACCGCGCCGCCCTCTTCATGCTGAGGGCCGCCGAGGAGTCCGGCGCCCTCCGGCCCGGGGCCACCGTCATCGAGTCCACCTCCGGCAACACCGGCATCGCCCTGGCCGCGCTCGCCGCCGCCCGCGGCTACCGCTGTCTGATCGTGCTGCCCTCCAACTCCTCCCGCGAACGCGTCCTGACGCTGCGCATGCTGGGGGCCGAGGTCGAGTTCACCGACCACACCCTCGGCTTCGCCGCCTGCGTCGAGCACGCCGAGAAGCTGCACGCCGGGATGCCGGGCTCCTGGTACGCGCGCCAGCACGAGAACCCGGACAACGTCCGCGCCCACTACGAGACGACCGGCCCCGAGATCTGGCGCGACACCGAAGGCCGGGTCGACTACCTGGTGTGCGGCGTCGGCACCGGCGGCACCCTCACCGGCACCGCCCGCTACCTGCGCGAGCGCAACCCGGACCTGAAGGTGGTCGCGGCCGAGCCCGCCGGCTCCGCACTGCTCTCCGGCGGCGAGCCCGGCCCGCACCGCATCCCGGGCCTCAACGGCGGCTTCATCAGCCCCGTCACCGACGTGCACCTCATCGACGAGGTCGTCGTGGTCGGCGACGCCGACGCCGCCGCCACCACGCGCGCCATCGCCGCCCGCTCCGGGCTCCTCGTCGGGATCTCCGCGGGCGCGGCCGCGTACGCCTGCCTCGAACTCTCCCGTCGGCACGACCTGTCGGACGCGGTCGTGGCGACCGTCTTCCCCGACAGCGGCGAGCGCTACCTCAGCTGGTGGCCGGAAACGGAATCCGCCGGCTCCCGGTGAGCCCGGCCCACCCGCCCCGCCTTCCCACCCCCCGTCCCCACCCGAGCCCGAGCCCGAACATCCCTGCCGCCGCAGGGGGAGAAGAGAGAGAATGAACCCCGAGCGCACCCTGCTGCTCGTCGGTGCGACCGACGAGACCGTGCGGAAGGCCCACGGTCTGGGACTGAGCGTGCTGCTGCTCCAGCACCCGACCAAGGTCAGCGAGGAGCAGAACCGGCTCGCCGCGGCCGTCGAGGTCGTGGACTTCACGGAGTGGGAGCAGATCGAACCCCTGGTCCGGGCCTGGCACGAGAGCCCCGGCTTCGCCGCCGCCGTCTCCCTGACCGAGCCGGGGCTGGAGAACGCGGGCCGGATCAACGATCTGTACGGGCTCGGGGGTACCGGCTACGAGGTCACCGCCCGCATCCGCGACAAGGCCGCGATGCGCCGCTACGTCGCCGAGCACGACCCCGAACACGCCGTGGGCGCCCGCTCCCTGAAGGCCCGTGAGGAACTGGACGCCTTCGGCGCCGAGTACGGGTTCCCCTTCATCGTCAAGCCCGTCGACGCCACCGCGAGCATCGGCGTCATGCGCGTGGAGGGCCCGGAGGACGCCGACCGCGTCTGGGCCGAGGTCACCCGGCTCTCCGGCACCCGGACGGACCGGGTCTCCTCGCTGTTCGTCCTGAAGGACTTCCTGATGGAGGAATTCCTGGACGGACCGGAGTTCAGCGTCGAGTCCTTCAGCTTCGGCGGCCGCCACGTCATCGTCACGGTCACCGAGAAGTTCACCGCCGACGGCCACTTCGCCGAACTCGGCCACGCCGTCCCGGCCCGGCTGTCCGACGCCGACGACGAGGCGATACGCGAGGGCATACGCGGCTTCCTCGACGTGATGGGCCTGCGCGACGGCGTCTGCCACACCGAGGTCCGCCTCACCGCCCGGGGCCCGCGCGTCATCGAGGGCCACAACCGGATCGGCGGCGACTCCATCCCCGAACTGGTGCGCAGCGCCTTCGGCGTCGACCTCGTCACCCTCGCCGTCGGCCACCCCTTCGGCCTGGTCGAGGAGCTCCCCGACCGGCCGCGGGCCCACGGCGGCGCCAGCGTCCGCGCCATGATCGGCACCCCCGGCACCCGGGTCGAGTCCGTCGGCGGGATCGAGGAGGCGCGCGCCGCCGAGGGCGTCATCTCCGTCACCCCGAGCGCCAGGCCCGGCGACGAGGTGCGGGTCCTCAAGGACAACTGGGACCGGCTCGGCCTGATCGCCGTCGCCGCCGAGGACACCTCGGCCGCGATCCGCCGGGGCGCCGAGGTGATCCGCGAGCACGTCCGGATCACCCTCGCCGGCCCGGACGGGGAGACCGTCCTCGCCCAGCCGTCCGAGATCGCCCCCCGCGAGAACCTGCTGATCCTGCACCGCAACCCGCTGGAGCCGTTCCCGTACCGCTCCTGGCTGCCCGACCACACCGGCGACATCGTCGTCCTCGCCGCCCGCGACAAGATCGAGCTCGCGGGCGAGAAGGTACCGGACGGCGACCTCGGCTACACCCGCCTGGAGATCTTCGACGACTTCGACGCGGAGGAGGTCGACGCCCGCGCCGTCGAACTCATCGCCGAGCACGGCATCACGGGCATCACCGCCCTGCACGAGGCGGACATGCTGCGCGCCGCACGGCTGCGCGAGCGGTTCGGACTGCGCGGCGCCTGGCACGACGACGTGATGCCCTTCCGCGACAAGGCGCTGATGAAGACCCGCGCCCAGGCCTCCGGCATCGACGTCGCCGCCTGGGTCCAGGCCCGCACCGCCGACCAGGCGCGCGAGTTCGCGGCCGCCGAGGGCTTCCCCGTCGTCTTCAAGGAGCGGTCCGGCTTCAACGCCGTCGGCCTGCGGATCCTGCACGACGAGGCCTCCTTCGAGGAGTGCCTGACGGAGGTCTACGGCGCGGGCGAGCGCGACGACGTCCTCCTGGAGGACTTCGTCCCGGGCCGCATGTGCCACGTCGACGGAGTGGTGCGCGACGGCAGGGTCGCGATGGCCTGGCCCTCGCAGTACCAGTACGACCTGTCCTCCTTCGCCTCCGACCCGGGCCCCCGCATCGACCTCACCCTCGACGAGGACGACCCGGTCACCCCGCGCCTGCTCGACCTCGCGGAGCGGGTCCTCGCCGCGCTGGCCCCCGAGGGGTCCCGGCTGCGCGACCACGCCTTCCACATGGAGGTCTTCCACACCCCGGACGACCGGCTCGTGATGTGCGAGATCGCCTGCCGTCCCGGCGGCGCCAAGATCCGCGAGGTCTTCCACAGCCTGTTCGGCGTGCACCTCGGCGGGTACGCCGTGCGCGCCGAGGCCGGCCACGAACTCCAGCCCGCCGTACGGCGCGGAGGCGACGCCGCCGGGCTGCCCCGGCCGCGCCACATGGCCGGGCAGCTGCTGATGATGAAGCGTCCCGGACTCGTGCGCCGGCTGCCCGCGCCGCCGCAGGACGACTGGCTCGCCGGCTTCTGGCTCTACGCCGAGGAGGGCCAGGTCATCGCCCCGGCCTCCGGCTCCTCCGACTTCCTCGCGGCCGCCGTGGGCACCGGGCCGGACCGCGCCGAGGTCGAGCGCCGCCTGCGCGGGCTCGGCGAGTGGGTGCGCGAACAGAGCGTGATCGGCGACGCGTCATGACGGGGGCCCGCCTGTCGGCGAAGTCGCGGTACATGCTGGGCATGGTCGTCGACGCCACCGGCGCCGGCATGTACCTGCCCCTGTCCCTGCTCTACTTCCACCACGTGACGGGGCTGCCGCTCACCCAGGTGGGCACCCTGATGACGGCGGCGGCCGTGATCGGCCTCGTCAGCAACCCGGCGGCGGGCGTCCTCATCGACCGGTTCGGCGCCAAGGCCGTCGTCACCGGCGGGTACCTGCTGCGGGCCGCGGGCTTCTGCACGTACCCGCTCGTGGACAACGGCTACACGATGTTCGCCGTGATCCTGCTCGTCGCGCTCGGCGACACCTCGTACCCGCCCGCGATCCAGTCGTTCATCGCCGAGTTCGTCCAGGGCACCGAGCGGGACAAGCTGCTCGCCGCGCAGCGCAGTCTGCGCAACGCCGGTCTGGGCGTGGGCGGTCTGGTCGCGGGCGGGGTCCTGGCCCTCGGCAGCGACGCGTTCTACTACGTGATCGTGTTCGGGACCGCGGCCGGGTACCTGCTGGCGGCCGTCTGCTTCGGCTCGATCCCGATCTCGAAGTCGGCGGCCCCGGCCGCCCGGACCTCCCGCAAGGGCGGCTACCGGCTGGTGGCCCGCAACCGGCCGTTCCTCGCCCTGACCCTGCTGAACGTGCCGACCGCGTTCGGCTACACGGTCCTCGCGATCGGCATCCCGGCGTACGTCACCCAGGACCTGGGCGCCTCGACCTCCCTGGTCGGCGTCCTGTACGCCGTCAACACCGTCGGGATCGCGCTGCTCCAGATCCCGGTCACCCGGGCGCTCGTCGCCTTCCGCCGCTCCCGCGCGGTGGCCCTGGGCGCGGGGGTGTTCGCCGCCTCGTTCGTGGTGTTCGCCGTGCTCGCCGCGGTGGGCGACAAGACGGTCATCCTGATCGGCATCTTCGCCGCGACGGCCCTGTTCACGGCGGGCGAGCTGATGCACGGCGCCACGGCTTCGGCCCTGTGCGCGCAGGCCGCGCCGGAGGAGACGCGGGGCCGGCACCTCGCCGTGTACCAGCTCTCCTGGGCGGTCCCCAGCGCGCTGGCCCCCGCCGTCCTGACGGCGCTGCTCACCCTGTCGCCGACGGCGATGTGGGTGGTGCTCGCGGCGGGCGCGACCGTCTCGGCGCTGGGCGTCCTGCGGCTGGAGCCGAAGCTGCCCGAGGAGGCGGTGTACCCGCGTCCGCGCGCGGTGCCGAGCACGGGCACGAGCACGCCGGCCGAGCCCGCGGCGGCCTGACGCCGCCGGCACGGTCGTGGTCACGGTCCCGGTACCAGTACCGGGACCGTGCCCGAGCCCCTTGCCGGGCCGCGTTCCCCGCGGCCCGGCAAGGGGCTTTCCGCGCGTCCGGGGCTCCGTCAGGAGGGGCTGCCCATGGGCATGGTGCCCATCGGGGCGCGGGTCCCCGTCGGCTCCCCGCCGACCGGCGGGCTCACCGCGGGGCTCGCCGGGCGACTCGCCGACGGGCTTCCCGACGGACTCGCCGAAGGGCTGGGCGCGGCCGAAGCCGCGGGGGCACCCGTGAGGACCTCCACCTCGCCGGTGTCGAGGGAGTAGTAGCCGCCGACCACCACGACCGTCCCCTTCGCGACCATGGGGGCCAGGTCCGCGTTGGCGCGCAGGTCGTCCGCCGTCAGCTTCACCTGGGCTCGGATCATCCGGTCGACGGGGTCGCCCGAACCGCCCTCCCTGGCCACCTGCTCGTACGCCGGCCGCAGGGCCCGCGCGATCGCCTGGAGGTTGCCCGGCAGGGTCTTCCCGTCGCGCATCGCCTTGTACGCGGCGTCGATGGCGCCGCAGCGCTGGTGCCCCAGTACGAAGATCAGCGGGGTGCCGCCGGTCACCGGACCGAACTCGACGGAGCCGGTGACCACCGGGCCCACCGCCTGGCCGCCGGTGCGCAGCACGTACAGGTCGCCGAGCCCGGTGTCGAAGAGCAGCTCGGGCGGCACCCGTGAGTCGATGCAGGAGAGGACCACCCCGAACGGTTCCTGGCTCTGGGCGACCAGCTGACGCCGCGTGGGGTCCCGGTCGGGGTGCTGGAGCGATCCGCTGACCCAGCGCTCGTTGCCCTGCATCAGCCGGGCGAAGGCGGCGTCCGGCGTGGTGGGCGCCGCGTTCGGCGCGGCGGCCTCGGGCCGGCCCTTCGTTCCGGCGCCCGGTACGGTGCCCGGCGCCGCCGTGCACGCCGAGAGCGCGCCCGCGAGGGCCGTCAGGCCGCCCGCGAGCAGCGCCTTGCGGCGCGGAAGTCCTGCCCTGTCCATCGCCCGTTCCTCCGATCCGTCGTGACCCTGGCGACTATCGGACGGAACGCGGGGGGTACCGGCGCAGGCACGAGCGGGCGCGGCCCCGGTTCCCACCGTCGGCGCACACCCGTCCGCGACCGGTCAGGACTCGGGCAGCCGGCGCGCCCCGGTGGGGTGGGAGAGGGCCTGGTGGCCGCCCGAGGGCAGCATGCGGACCTCGTCCCGGTCGCTGATCTCCGCGCGGACGATGCCGGTGGCGTCGGCGTACACCGGGTGGCCGCCCGGTCCGGCCGACTCGGTGCGCTCCACGATCACCGTGTCCCGGCCCGTCCCGTCGCCGCCGGGAAACGTCAGCTCGTACCGTCGGACGCTCATGTCTCCATGGTGGGCCGCCGCCCTCCGCCCCGCCTTTTGACTTTACCTTTACTTTGCGATTGTGTACGGGGTGTCAGCTTGCACCATCCGAAGGACCACCGTGAACACGCCCCGCCTCGCCCGTACCGGCGCCCTCGCCGCCACCCTCCTGCTCGCCGTGACGGCCTGCTCCGCCTCGGAAGCGGCCGACGCCGCCGCCGACGCCGCCGTCGACCAGGTCGACAAGGCGGTGGACGAGAAGTACGAGGTCACGTACGAGGTCACCGGCAAGGGCGCCGCCTCCGTCAGCTTCGCCGCCGGTGCCGGGACCGCCACCGAACCGCAGCACGAGACGGTGGACGCCCCGGCCCTGCCGTGGACCCGGACCGTCACCCTGCGCGGCATCATGCCGCCCACCGTCCTGCCGGTCGCGGCGGAGGGCTCCGAGGGCCAGGTCACCTGCAAGATCACCTACAAGGGCAAGGTCATCGCCGAGCAGTCCGGCGAGGCCCTCACGGCCGCGGGCGGCTGCATCGCCGTCTCGCCCGTCGCCGGATAGCCCGCAGGCCCCGTACGCCCCCTGCCCGGCGGGCGCGCGGCCCCGCCGGAGCCGGGTGACGGTACGCGGCACCCGGGCCGTTCACCCCGTCGGCCCCGGCCCGGCCAGGCAGGCCAGGGCCGCCGCCGTCAGCGCCTCCACCCCCGCCGGAAGGGCCGTGCGCACGTCCGGGGCGAAGTCCGGGGCGTGGTTGGCGGGCAGGGCCGCCAGCTTCCCGGCCGCGCCCTCCCCGGGCGCCGCCGTCCAGGCGGCCGGCCCGATCACCCCCAGCATCCAGTAGGCGAGCCGCACCCCCGTCGCGCCGTGGACGGACGCCCCCGCGTCGCCGAAGAGCCCGAAGTCCTCCGTGGCCAGGGACGGCGGCCACATCGCCACCCGCTCCGCACCCAGCCGCGCCGTGTGCGCGGCGCGGACGGCCGCCGTCGTGGCCGGGTCGGGGTGCGTGACGGGGGAGGAGACCTCGCGGACGATCTCCGGCTCCCGGGGGCAGCCCGAGGCGGCGCACTCGGCGCGCACGATCCGCTCGACCGCCTCCGCCGCCCGCCCGAGCGCGGCCTCGCCGGCCGCCCGTACGGTGATCCCCAGCTCGGCCCGGTCGGGCACGACGTTGGCCCGCTCGCCGGCCCGCAGCGAGCCCACCGTCACGGCGACCTGTTCCGAGGGCGCCGCTTCCCGGGCCACCACCGTCTGGAGCCGCGTGACCACGTGCGCCGCCGTCACCACCGGGTCCACCGTCAGGTGCGGGGCGCCCGCGTGACCGCCGCGCCCGTGCACCACGACCCGGAACGTCACGCTCCCGGCGGTCATGGGCCCGTACCCGTGCGCCACCATCCCGGCGGGCAGCGGGGCGGCGTGCTGCGCGAGGACGGCGTCCGGGCGGCCGGCGCGCTCGTACAGCCCGTCGGCCAGCATCGCCCGTGCCCCCTCCAGGGTCTCCTCCGCGGGCTGTCCCACCACCACGAGCGTTCCCCGCCAGGTCCCGGTGTCCGCCGCCAGCAGCGAGGCCGTTCCGGCGGCGGCCGCCAGGTGGAGGTCGTGCCCGCAGGCGTGCGCCGCCGGGCCCTCGCTCGCGTAGGGCAGGCCCGTGGCCTCCCGGACCGGCAGCGCGTCCAGCTCGGCGCGCAGCATGACGGTCGGCCCCGCACCCCGTCGCAGTACCCCGGCCACGCCGTGCCCGCCGATCCCGCGCGTGATCGCGTACCCGGCGGACTCCAGCCAGCCGGCGAACCGGGCGGCCGTGCGCTCCTCCTCGCCCGAGAGCTCGGGGTGGCGGTGCAGGTCCAGGTACAGGGTGGTCAACGGCCGCAGCAGGGACGGGAGTCCGGGAAGCCCGGGCGCGGGGGCCGGCGCGGGCGCGGAGGCGGAGGCGGTCATGACGACCATGCTCGGCCACCGGCTCCGGTGGGGACTGTCAAGCCGCTGACACTTTCTGTCAGGGGAGTGTCAGGAGATGAGCAGGTGAAGTGAAGGCGCGACCGGGTTTCCTGAAAGGGCACCACAGACCGCCTGAACCAACGAAGGAGAGTCCCATGGAGAAGTCGCCGCTCGCCTCGCTCGCCGACGAGATCCTCGAGCTGGAGTCGGAGACCTTCGAGATCTCGGACTACTCGGACGCCAGCGAGGTCGTGCTCGCCGGTTCCACCAGCTGCAGCTCGACCTCGACCTGTTCCTCCACCACCAGCACCACCTCCTGCAGCGCCTGACACCCCGGCGCCGCAGCCGCAGACACCGGATGCCCCGGACCCCGCAGGAAGGGGTCCGGGGCATCCGGCTCGACGCGTGACGACCGTGCCGAGCGGGCCCCGGGGACACTGCCCGGGGCCCGGCGGACGGGATCAGGGGAAGGGGTGCGGCACCATCCGGACCTCCGCGTCCGTCAGCGGGGCGTCGCGCAGCCCCGCCCGCACGGCGGCCGTGCGCAGCCGGGGCATGTACGGGGCCCGCTGGCGCGACCACCCGAAGTCGATCGGCAGCAGCCCCGGCACGACGGCGCACACCGTGGTCAGCCCCATCCGGCGCTGCTCCGGCGTGGTCTGGTCGACGACGATCACGTCGTGCCCGGCATCCGTCAACTCCCTTACGCACAGCAGCAGATCATCCCGCAGGTCGCCCGTCCTCGGACGCCCGCCGGCCTCCCAACCCGCGTACAGCTCCGCCATCGGCCGGACGGCGAGCGGCTCCCGGTAGGTCCGCGCGTGCGGGGCCATCGCCGGCAGCCCGTACAGCTGGGCGTGGTCCTTCAGGTGCAGCACCCGCCCGAAGTCCCGCGACATCGCCTCCAGTTCGCCCCGCCGCTCGGCCACCTGCCGGGGCAGGTGCGGGATGTAGGTCAGCACCTCCGACAGCGCGGCCTCCACCGCCGCCGCCGGATCCAGCGCCGCGCCCGCGCCGAAGGAGTACAGCCCCGGACCGCCGTCGCGCCGCACGGCCAGCCCCGTCACCACCGGCACCGCGAGGTCGATCCGGTTGTCGAAGGCGTGCACGTCGTACCCCTGCAGGGCCGCCCGGTCCACCATCATCCGCACCGCCGGCCCCGGTACGGAGTCCAGGTCGATCTCCGTCAGCCGCTGGCCGCCGTACCAGGCGAGCAGGAACGCGTCCCGCTCGATCAGCTCCAGCAGCGCGCCGAGCAGCGCCTCCTCGGGGCAGCCGCCGATGGCGCAGCCGTTGGAGCACTCGAAGACGAAGTTGTCGGCGGCCAGGCCCGCGCTGTAGTACGCCAGCCGGGCCGGCACCAGCACCGGCCGGTCGTCGCGCAGCGAGTGCCCGTACACCCAGGGGATGGGCCGCTCCGGGTCGAAGGGCGACACCAGCGGGTCGTCCCGGTAGGTCCCGGGCGCGTAGAACCCGCACTCCGCCGGGTTCAGGGCCCGGTCGCCCAGCTCCGCGTACGAGGCGGTGAGCACCTCGCCGCCGGTCCGCCGGTGCGTGCCCGCGTACCGCTCCAGCCCCTCCAGGAAGGCCAGGTCGCGGCTGGCCGAGAAGCTGTTGGCCTGCCCGCTCCAGGTGACGTCCGTCAGCCCCGCGTAGCCGCGCATGAAGACGCTGCCCGCCACCGGAGCCGTGGTCGGGGAGGTCACGTTGATCCACGTGCCCCCGCCGAGCACCCCGGTCACCGGATTGGCCAGAGCCTCCCGCGGCACCGGGTACGAGGAGGCCGCGCGCAGCCGCTGCGCCTCCGGGGACGGCTTGGGCCGCGCCGCGGGGACGAACGGCCGCGGCGCGTCGGTGCCGCGCGGCCCGCAGTCGGGGCAGAGCGGGTCGGCGGCCAGCGGGTACGTGCGCACCTGGAGGGTCTCCAGGTCCAGCCGGGACACCTGCGGCAGGGCCCGGTCGGCGGCCACCGCGCCCGGGGCCCGCGCCGTACCGCCGGCGACGGCCGCGTGCAGCGCCGCGGCCGCGTCCAGCACGTACGGCGACAGCAGCGGCCACGCGGCCGACACCGGGGTGCGCGGCCCGGTCCCGGTCTCCAGCGCGTCCCGCTCGCTCTTGCTGCGCAGCCGCTGCCAGCGCATCGCCAGGCACTGCCCGCAGGCCGGGGCGGTGCCGTCGCCGCCCCAGGGGCCGACGAGTACGGCCTGGGCGCCGAGGTGGACGGTGGCGGCCGGGCGGACCCCGGCGAAGGGGTCTGCGGTACGGGGCCCGAGGGCGTCGTGCACCCCGAGCGTGACCACGTACGGCGCCGCCGCGTCCGGGGCGGCGGCGGCCAGGGCCCGCTCCAGCTGCCGGCGGGCCGTCTCCAGCGCGGTGCCGTCGGGGGCCGCGGCCGCCCGTACGGTCTGGGTCGCGGTGCCGGTCACGACTGGTTGCTCCAGCGGAAGGTCTTCAGCCCGATCCCGCCGAACAGGAGGGCGAAGCCGGCCAGCGCCGCGCACCCGATCCCGATCGCGGAGAGCGATCCGGATCCGGTGAGGGCCCCGGAGGCGGCGTCGTTGAGGTAGCGCAGCGGCAGCACCTGCGAGACCGTGCGCAGCCAGGACGGCATCATGTCGAGCGGCAGGAAGGAGCCCGACAGGAACGCCATGGGGACCATCATGCAGTTGGCGATGGCGGCGACGGCCTCGGGCGTCCTGGCGTAGTTGCCGACGATCACCCCGATCGCCATGAAGGCGGTGATGCCGAGCCCGAGCGCGGGCAGCACCAGCGGCCAGCGCCCGTCGAGTTCGAGCCCGAACCCGGGCAGCGTCGCCACGGCGACGAACACCGCGGCCTGGACCACGCCGACCACCAGGGCCAGTACGTAGCGCGAGGCCAGGACGGTGGTCAGCGGCGTCGGGCTGAGCCGGATGAGCCGCAGCAGGTCGTCCCGGCGCCACTGCATCAGGGTGAAGGCGATCCCGAAGACGGCGGCGTTGGCGACGCCCCACGACATCACGCCCGGCGCGATGTACGAGATGTAGGGGCGGCCGCTCTGCTCCACGTCCTGGCCGCTGAAGATCAGGCCGAAGACGACGAGGAACAGCAGCGGGAAGGCGAAGGTGAAGA
This sequence comes from Streptomyces sp. NPDC043896, assembly GCF_056435605.1. NCBI lineage: Bacteria > Bacillati > Actinomycetota > Actinomycetes > Kitasatosporales > Streptomycetaceae > Streptomyces > Streptomyces sp. NPDC043896. The sequence goes on along the minus strand of NZ_JBWKEE010000003.1, from coordinate 336,217 downwards.
ACAGGGTGGCCTTGTCCCGGACCTGGGCCCGGTAGCCGGCCGCGGTCAGTGCCGTGTAGGCGCTCATGCGCGCGACTCCAGGGTGTGTGCGGGGGAGGGGCCTTCGGCCACGGCGTGGCCGGTCAGCTCCAGGTAGACGTCCTCGAGGGTGGCCGTGCGGGTCATCACCCCGTCGAGACCGGTGAGCGCGTCGACGGCCTGGAGCACCTTGCCGGGGACCGAGGTCTCCAGCACCAGCGAGCCGCCCTGCTCGCTGACCCGCTCCACCCCTTCCAGGGCGGCGGCCTCGGCCCGGCCGATCCGGCCCTCGGGCACCAGCAGCCGGGCCCGGGCCCCGGCGGCGGTGATCAGCTGGTGCGGGGAGTCCAGCGCGGCGACGCGCCCGCCGACGAGGATGGCGACCCGGTCGCACAGGGCCTCGGCCTCGTCGAGGTGGTGGGTGGTGTAGACGATGGTGCGGCCCTCGCCCTTGAGGGAGCGCAGCACCTGCCACAGGTCGCGGCGGGCCTGCGGGTCCAGGGCGGCGGTCGGCTCGTCGAGGAAGATCAGCTCCGGGTCGTGGACCAGGGCGGAGGCGATGGCGAGCCGCTGCCGCTGGCCGCCGGAGAGGTTCTCCACGAGCACGTCGCGCTGCTCGGTCAGCCCGACCAGCGCCAGCGAACGGTCCGCGGCCGCCGCGTCCTTGCGGTACAGCCCGGCGACGGTGGCGAGGTGCTCGCGCGCGGTCTGCCGGACGAAGAACGCCGAGGCCTGCGTCTGGACGCCGATCCGCGGCAGCAGCGCCGTGTTGCGCGGCCAGGGGTTGTGGCCGAGCACCTCGACCGTGCCCGAGTCGGCCTGGCGCAGGCCCTCGACGATCTCGATGAAGGTGGTCTTGCCCGCGCCGTTGGGGCCGAGCAGGCCGAAGAACTCGCCGCGACGCACGTCGAGGGAGAGCCCGTCCACGGCCTGGCGGTCGCCGTAGCGCTTGCGGACCTCCCGGACGGCGACGGCCACGGGCGCGTCGGGCGGGGGAGTACGGTCAGTTGTCATGGGCGTGCGGTTCCCTCGGTGTCGGAATCGGGTGGGGGGTCGGAAGGGGTTCAGGGGCTGACGGTGAGGACGACGGCGGCCGCGAGGCACCCGGCCAGGAGCAGGACCAGCACGGCCGAGCCGATCCCGTAGCCGAGGTACAGCCGCCGGGCCCGTACCGGGTAGGCGGTCGCCGCGTCCTTGTCCCGCATCCGCAGCCGCAGGTACGCCGAACTGGCGGGCGCCAGCCGGGTCACGCGCAGCGCGTGACCGAGCAGGGTGTAGCCGTCCAGCGGCGGCAGGGGGACGAGGTTGACCAGGGCCTGCGCGCTGCCGAGCAGCAGCAGCGCGCCGAGTACCCGGCGGGTGGGGTCGCCCGGCGGCAGCGCGGCCCACCAGGCGCAGAACGGCAGCAGGAAGAGCAGGTTGGCGAAGGCGCCCGCACCGGCCACGGCCAGCTGGTCGCGCCGGCGCGGCAGGTAGCGGTAGTTGTCGACCCGGCAGTACATGATCACCATCGGCAGCCGCCAGCGCAGCCCGATCTCCCCGACGGTGCCGCCCACGTGCCGGGCGGCGATCCCGTGCGCGAACTCGTGCAGGGCCGTGCTCAGCCACAGCAGCGACGCCACGGCCAGCAGCGGAGCCGGACGCGACAGCAGCCACCACAGATCGGCGGACAGCGCGCCCGCCGAGGCCGCCAGCCACACCTCCATGGCCAGGAACACCAGCAGCAGCGCGCCGAGCACCGCCGGCCGCAGCACCGGCCGCAGGAACCGGTGCAGCCGCGCCGTCGTGGCGTCGGCGTCCGCGACCAGCCGCAGCGTGCCGCGCAGCAGGGTCCCGGTCCGCTGCGGGACGGGACCTCCCTCCGGCTCCGGGAGCGGGCCGCCCGCCAGCAGCCGCCGTGTGCCGAGCAGCCCGAGCAGCTGCTGCCAGTTCCGCTCGCCCAGCCGGCGCCCGAAGGCCCGCCCGTACGCCTCTCCGATCTCGGCGAGGCTGCGGGAGCCGTCGAGGCGCGAGACGAGGAAGTACTCCTTCGGTCCGATCTCGAACGCCGCCCCGGACACCGGGTCCTTGACCAGGTGCACCACGGCGGGGCCGTTCAGCAGCGGCGGCGACAGCAGGACCCCGGGCCGCAGCGCCGGCCGGAGGTCCGGCATCCCGGCGGGCGCGGTCACGGCACGACCACCCCGCCGGTCCCCGCGCCCTCGCGCAGCACCCGGCCCAGCAGGTGGGACAGGTAGGCCTCGTCCCGGATCGTCACGTGCAGCCGGTTGTTGGTCATGTGCATGTACGGGGACAGCAGCAGCGGCAGCGCCACCGCCGGATCGGTCACGCGCTCGTCGCGGGTCCCGTCCCAGGAGCGGAAGACCAGCTCCCCGGCCACGGCCAGGGCCTCCGCGCGCCGCCGCAGCTCCCGGCAGTGCTCGGCCCAGCCGGCCAGGAACCCCGGCAGCCGGCCCGTCTCCCCGGAGCCCAGCGCCTCCAGCACGGCCTCGAACCGCCGCCCGAGACCCGGGCCGGTCTGCTCGTACGTGCGGTCGTACTCGGTCGAGCCGATGAAACCGGTGCCCGGGAACGCCCGGTGCCAGAACCGGTAGTAGCTGTCCAGGTAGTTCCCGAGTTCCTCCCGGTCGGGCAGGAACACCCCGGCCATCACCATCATCAGCTGCGCCGAGGTGCCCAGCAGCACGGTCCGCAGGTGCAGGTTCATCGAGCCCAGGGCGTCCATGACCAGGTCGCTGGAGTGCGCGAAGTGCCACTCCGCGAGCTCCACCCCGGCCGGGCCGCCGTACTTCCCGTACTCCGGCTCGTACGGCTCGTACGAGAAGGAGTTGTTCGGCCGCAGGTTCATCCGGCCGTCCTCGCCCATGAACGCGGCCCGGTCCCCTTCGGGGAACTCGATGTCGAACAGGGTGTTGTAGAACTCGTTGAGGAAGCCCGAGTCCACCTCGTACAGCGCCGGCCGGGCCTTCAGGAACGCCGACACGGCCTCCTCGGCCCGCCGGCGCACCTCCGGCTCCGCCTCCGGGCTCACCGGCCGCAGCCGCAGCCGTACGTGCGGCCCCTCCAGCCAGTAGTTGATGAAGAAGTGCCCCGCCAGCAGCCCGTCCGCCGTGAGGGAGGCGATCAGCGGCCGCACGCACTGCACCAGCAGCGGCTGCGGGTTGGCGGCGTAGAAGACGTGCATGGCCTGCCACGCGCCACGCGTCGGGGTCAGCTCTGGCATCGGGATGCGCCCTCCTCGGTCCGGACGGTCGTGGTGAAGGTCTCGACGGCGAGCTCCGCGACGTGCCCGCCGCGCGCCGAACTCACGTGCAGGCCGCCGGGGTCCGGGAGCATCTCCCGGAAGACGACCCGGTGGCCGGCCTCGCGCAGCAGCGGCTCGAACGCGGCCAGCGACAGCAGGCTGGAGAAGTCCACGTACTGCGGCTTGGCCCCGAGCGCGGACGGGCCCGCCGACACGGTGGCGAACACCCGCTCCGGCAGCCCGTGCGCCCGGCGCCACCGCTGCCACTCCAGGAAGTGCCCGGCCTCCCGCGCGCCCTGCGCCGGCAGCTCTCCCGCCGTCGTCGTCCAGCTGCGCCGGCTCAGCACCACGTCCCCGTGCACCACGCGCGGACGTGTGGTCACCCCGCCCTGCGCCACGCCCTCCGGCACGCCCGCCCACACGTCCAGCGGGGACATCGAGGACGGCGAGAGCAGCAGCAGGGTGCGCGGTACGGCGGGCAGCGCCAGCGGCACCAGGTACCCCAGGTAGACCGGGATGACCTCCAGGCCCAGCCGCCGCGAACGCAGCACCACCCGCCCCGTCTCCGGCACGTGCTCCGCGTACAGGTCGTCCAGGCGCAGCAGCCGGTCCTCGGGCAGGGTCCCGCTCTCGCCCGGGCAGACGATCTCGTACTCGGTGAGCCGCCCGTGCAGGTTCAGGTTGGTGGTCACGGCCCCGCCGGTGACCTCCGCGAACACCGCCCCGGGCGGGGTGACGCCGACGGCCGTCGCGCGCAGCCGCCCGTCGAGCCCGTCCGGCTCCGGGTAGAGGTGCGTGAACCGGCTGAACGGGAAGGACAGCCCCCCGTACGAGCGGTTCAGCACCGTCAGCTCCGCGCCCGTCTCCGGGTCCCGGGCGAGCTGGAGGTGGTGGCAGCGCGGCGCGAACCCGGGTACCACCGGCTCCAGTTCGGCCGCGACCGCCTCGACGTCCTGCGCCGACAGCCGCAGCTCGCCGCCGCCCCGTTCCCCGTACGCCGCCCAGTGCGCCCGCATCCGGCCCGTGAAGGCCCGCCGCGCCGCGTCCAGCGCCCGGATCCCCGGCAGGCCCAGCCAGTTCTCCTCGGGCACGTACTCGCCCCGCGCGTCGAAGGGCGTACGCCGCGCGGTGAAGGACAGGTACTGGTCGAAGAAGTCCTCGTGGAAGTCGTGCACCAGCCCCAGCAGGTCCTCGCAGCGGCCGCCCCGGCCGTAGCGGGCGGTGAAGAACCCCTCGAAGGTGATCCGCTGGGCCACCGTCAGGTCGAAGGCCGGCAGGATCCGCTCCACCGAGCGCAGCGAGCCGCCGCCCGCACCCGGCTCCGCCCAGGCGGGGGGAGCCGCCGCGAGCTCGCGGCCCGCGCTCGTGTCCTCGTACACCAGCGTCTGCGGCAGCGGCGCGTCCTCGGCCGCGCCCAGCTCCACCTGGATCCGGCGCAGGGCCGCGCGCAGCCCGGACAGCAGCTCACGGCGCCCGTCGCGTCCGGCGAGCGGATAGCGCTCCAGCAGCAGGGCGGGCTCCTCCAGCAGCGCGGCCAGCTCGTCGGCCCAGGGGCGCTCCAGGCCCGTCAGCGCCCGCTGGAAGGACCGGACCGGATCCCCGCTGTGCACCTCGGTGTCCAGGCACGGGACCCGGACCATGCCGAGCTGGAGCAGGGCCCCGATGTACGCCTCGCACTCCTCGGGGGCCGCCCCGTGCTCCGCCGCCAGCCAGTCGGCCAGCTCGTGGTGGCGCAGCTCGGGCCCGCCGCCGTCCGCGGCCCGCCCGGCGCCCTCGGCCCGCTCCGCGAACAGGGCGAGCAGCCGGTCCAGGGTGCCGCTGCGGCGAAGGAAGAACAGCCGGTCCTTGACCGCGTCGAAGGTGACGGCGGCCGTGTCGTCGCCCGCCGTGACCGAGCGGCGCACGTACCGGATCCGGTCCTCCTCCCGGCCCCAGCCCGGCGCCGGGCGCAGCGGCAGGTCCCGGCGGCGCACCGGGTCGGCGAGCACCAGCTCGGCGAGCCGGGCCAGCACCACCACGTTCAGCCGGACGTGGCTGCTCCAGGTGTCCTCCACCCGGATGCCGTCCGTCCCCGCCTCCGGGGTGAACCGGCCGGTCGCCACCCCGGTGAAGGTGCTGAAGGGGCTGGTCTTGCAGGCGGTGCGGTAGAGGTACGAGAGCACCGAGCGCTCGGCCTTGCGCGCCCGGCCGCCCGGCTCCCCGCCCCCGGCGGTGGCCGCCGCGTAGGCGTCGAGCTGCCCCTCCAGCACCGGCGAGGCCAGCAGCAGCCCGTGCCGCAGCCGGTCGTCCTCCAGCAGGGCGCGCAGCGCGGCCCGGCCCCGGCGCAGGTCGGCCGCGAGCAGCGGCTCCCCTTCGGCCAGCAGCTTCTCCCGCTCGCCCGTCCGCCGGAGCCAGCCGGCCAGACGGTCGCCCGCCTCCTCCTCCAGGCCGGACACCGCCCGCAGGGCGGCCTCCGGGTCGGCGGGCAAGCGCCCGTTGTGGATCTGGCGGCGCAGCCGCAGCAGTTCCCGCCGGTGCGCGGCGCCCGGCCCGCCCGGCTCCGGATCGGTCGCGCCGACCGCCCGGTGCAGTACCTCGCTCAGCCACTGGGCGTCCGCCCGCAGCGCGTCCTCGGCCGCGAGCACGTCGGCCGCCCAGCGGCCGGTGTCCTCACAGCGCAGCGCGTCGGCCGCGGCCAGGGGCAGGCCGGCGACGCGCAGCATGAAGCGCTCGCCGGTGTGCCATGCGGTGGTGGTGTCCATCCAGGTCCCCCTCGTTCCTCTCGTCGCCCGCTCAGGCGATCTCGTGGCGGAAGTCGGCGGGCCGCGGCCGCTCGTGGCCGAGCAGCATGATCAGCAGCGGTGCCTCGTCGCTTCCGGTCAGCCCGAGCCGCTCGGCGTACGAGACGTTGTCGAAGCCCAGCGCCACGCCCGCGCCCAGGCCGTGGGCGGCGGCCGTGGTGTAGAAGGTCTGCGCGACCGCGCCGACGGCCGCCCCCATGAGGCGGTAGCCCCGGTCGCCGACCGCGTCGAGGACCGCGGTGGTCCGTACGGTCGGCACCAGCACGGCGCCCGCCTGCTCCAGGTTGTAGTTGGACAGGAAGTAGTTGGCCTGGAGGAACGGTCCGGGCGGCCCCGGCACCACCAGCCGCAGCGCGTGCTCCGCCGGGTCGTAGGCGTAGCTCCCCGGCTCGATCCCCTCGACGTGGTTGACGAAGGCGTACAGGGAGGTCAGCGGCGGCCCGCCGGGGCGCTCCGCCTCACTGCCGGGCCGGGTCGCCGCGCAGTCCGCCAGCGCCGCCGCCAGCTGCTCCGCGCCCACCGCCCGGGTGGCGTCGAAACGGCCGAAGCTGCTGCGCCGGGCCCGCAGCGCCGCCGTCTCCGCCATCGGGGGTGCCGGCGGGGCGGGCAGGGGGACGGGCTTCCCGCCCCGGGGCGGGTACGCGGCGGCCGCGTCCAGTGCGTCCGGCGCCGGACGGTCCGCGGCCCGGCCGAGGGTGGCCCCGTGGATCCGCTCCAGCGTCTCGAAGGCCAGCACGGTACGGGAGCGCTCCGCGTCCCGGTGGCGGACCTCGGCACCCGTCGCCGGAGCCGGGGCCCGCCCGCCCGGGCCGGCCGCGCCGTCCTCCCACTCCAGGGGGAGCACCGCGAAGACGCCCTCCTCCTCGGGCGCCACGCCGAGCAGCCGGGCGAGGCGCTCCTCGTCGAACCAGAGCGCGGGCGCGATCCGCAGCCCGTGCGCCCGGGCCCACAGCCGCCAGGTCTGGATCAGGGCGCCCACGTCCATGCTGACGGCGTGGAAGGAGAAGCTGTTGTACTTGAAGGAGTTCTGCCAGTACTTGACGCTCAGCACCAGGTACTGCGTACAGCCCTCGCCCGGGCCCCCGCCCAGCGCCTCCCGGACGTCACCGGTGACGTCCCCGGCCAGCAGCCGGCGCAGCCCGTGCCGGTGCGGGGCGTAGTGGTACAGGCCCGGGGTCAGCGGCCCGCCCGCGCCGGCCGCCCAGTACACGCCGACCGGGTAGAGCCCGCCGCCCGAGGCGGTGCCGCGCGACCAGTTGGCCTGCGTGTAGTGGGGGAGCGCGGCCAGGTCGGTGTTGGCCTGCACGCCCAGGCGCCGGCCGGTCAGCCCGTACGACTCCTGGAGCATCCCGGACAGCAGCGGCAGGGTGAACCCCGGCGCGGGGCGGGGCGCCCCGGCCGCCGGGTCGGGCAGCGGCAGGGTCTCCGCGTCCGGGTAGTACTTCGCCTTGCGGGGCCGGTCGGCCCAGTCGGGGACGAAGTCGACGGGCTCCATGGGCACCCGGCCCCGGTACATGATGGCGCTGGCGTAGTCATGGGCGTAGCCCACGGGTCCTCCTCGGTTCGTGCGGCCGTGCCGGGCGAGCCGGCGGCCGGGTCAGGGGAAGGGGTGCGGGGCCGGGTTGAGGTCGGCGGGCTCCAGGTCGCGCTCGCGCAGCCCCGCCTCGCGCAGGGCCGTGCGCATGCGCGGCATGCCCAGCGCCCGCTGCCGCGACCAGCCGAAGTCGATCGGCAGCAGCCCCGGCACCAGCACGCTCACGGTGTGCAGGCCCAGCGCCCGCTGCTCCGGCAGGGTCTGATCGACCACCACCACGTCGAAGCCCCGGGCGGCGACGGCCTCCACGCACCGCGCCAGGTCCTCGGCCACGTCGTCCGAGACCCCCTCGGGGCCCAGCAGCGACGACACCGGCCGCAGCGGCCCCCGCGAGGGGCCCCGCAGCAGGAAGTCGGCGTGGCGGCCCATCTCCGGCACCCCGTACACCAGCGGGTGGTCGTGCAACGCGGTGACCAGGTCGAAGTCGGCGGCCATCGCGCGCAGCCGCTCCTCGTCCCGCTCGGTGCGCCCGGGCAGGTTCACGGCGTCGGTGGCGATCTCGCAGAGCGCGGAGTCCAGCGCCGACTCCGGGTCCAGCCCGGCCCCCGCCCCGAAGCACATCCGGCCGGTGCCGCCGTCGAAGCGCTCGGCGACCGCCGTCACCACCGGGATCGGGAAGCTGATCCGGGTGTCGAAGAACCGCGCCCGGTACCCGTACAGCGCGAGCCGGTCGACCATCGCCCGGGTGGAGGCCCGGGTACTGGTGGCCGGATCGATCTCGGGCAGCGGCTGCCGCCCGTACCAGGTGAGCAGGAACGCGTCCCGCTCGACGACCTCCATCAGCCCGAAGTAGGCGGCCTCGGCCAGACTCCCGCCCGAGGCACAGCCGTTGGAGCTCTCCTGCACGAACCGGTTCTCCAGACCCGGCGCGTGGTAGTACGTCAGCACCTCCGGCACCAGCCTCGGCTGCCGGTCGCGCAGCGACCACCCCCACACCCAGGGGATCTCCCGGTCCGGGTCGAAGGGCCGTACCCGGGGGTTGTCCCGGTGGAAGGCCTCGCTGTACAGGCCCACCCGGCGCGGGTCGACGGCCTCGGGCCCGAACCCGTTCAGCGAGCCGGTGACACTGGTCGTGCGCGAGCGCGAGCGCATCCCCGCGTACCGCTCCAGCCCCTCCAGCACGCCGACGCGGGCGCTGCGGTCGAAGGAGTCCGTGTGGCCGCCCCAGAAGGTCTCGCGCAGGTACTCGCCGGAGCGCATCGAGAAGCACCCGATGGTCGCGGAGGTGGACGTCGAGGAGACGTCCTGCACCAGCGAGGGCCCCAGGGCCCCGCACAGCGGGTTCGCGAACGCCGCCACGTCGATGGCGTACGCCTCCACGGGCCGGGTACGGAACGCCCCCGGCCGGTACTTGGGCGCCGGCTCCGGATCCAGTGCCCGGGCCGTGTCCGCCTCGGGCGTCCCGCACACCGGACACTCCGGGTCGGGCACCAGCGGGTACCCCCGCACGGTCCCGCTCCGCAGGTCCAGCACCCACACCCCGGGGAACACCCCGCGCACCGCCCCGGCGGTGCCGGAGCCCGCCGCGACCACCAGCGCGGCCAGGGCGTCGGCGGCGAACGGCTGCGCGTACGGCCAGCCGCCCGCCGCCCGGGTCTCGCCGCCCAGCTCCAGGGCGTCCCGCAGCGCGACCGACCGCACCGCCTGCCAGCGCCGCTCCAGGCACCGCGCGCACCCCGGCCCGTCCGCCGGGAGGGGGCCGACCACCGCCTGGTACCCGTACAGCGCCACCGGGACCGCGCCCGCCGGCACCTCCCGGTCCGGGGCCGCGAACGCGTCCCGCAGCCCCAGCGCCCGCACGGCCACCGGCGGCCCGTCCAGCGCGGCCACCGCGCGCTCCAGCAGCGCGGTGAACCGCCCGGCGGCCTCCCGCCCGAGCCCGTCCGCCACCGCGGCGGAACCGCTACGCGTCATCGCCGGACTCCCGGACCGCCGCCGCGGCCAGCAGCACCCGCACGGTGTGGACGCCCACCCCGGCCAGCTCCGCCGACCCGGTCGTCACCGCGTACGCGTCGAGCCCCGCCCCGGCGAGGCGCTCCAGCACCCGCTCCCAGGACGTGCCGGGCCCGGCCGCCAGGGGCGCGGCCGCCCCGGCGGACACCGCCAGCGCGCGCGGGTCCAGATCCCGCAGCAGGGGATCCCGGCCCGCGTCGGCCGCACCCGTGCCGTCCCCGGCCCCGTACTGCGCGGCGCCCAGCAGCTCCCGCAGCGCCGCCACCGCCGCCGTACGCCGGTCCAGGCCCTCGCCCAGGGCCCAGTGCCGCCCGGCGCGCGCCAGCAGCACCTCCACCCCGGACCGCGCGCCCTCCCCGAGGTCCAGCAGCTCCGGCTCCAGCCCCAGCCGGTCCGCCGACCGCAGCAGGAACCCGAGTTCGGCGTCCTCCCCGTCGCGGTCGGGCAGCGGCACCCGGCCCGCCGCCGCACCGCGCACCGCGCGCAGCAGCGCGGCGTGCCCGAGCGCCGACAGCAGTCCGGACGCGGCCGCGTCGGCGGGGGAGGGGCCGGCTCCGGCCCCGGCGCGGGTGCGCTCGAAGAGCCCCTCGGCGTTGTGCGGGCCGAACGGCCGGACGGCTCCCGCCGGGACCAGCGCGGGCTCCTTCGTCAGCAGGGACACCGCCCGCTGGTACGCGGACGCCCCGCCCGGAATCCCCGAGGCCGTCGCCAGCGCCGCCGGGGCGACCGCGCCCGGCTCCCCGGCACCGCCCGCCAGGTCGCGGGCCGGCACCACGTGCTCGGCGTACACCAGCGCCGCCGCGTCCAGGGCGCGCATCCGGGCCCCCGCCACGTGGTGGACGTCGAACGCGGCCACGGTGCGGGTCTCCCCGTGCCCGAGGCCCAGCTCGACCACCCCGGCCTTCAGCGGGATCTGGGTGAGCTCCTCGTCCGCGTACCGGGTGAACACCCCGGCGTACGGGCGCACCACGGCGGAGCGCCGGTTCAGTTCCTCGACCAGCTCGTCGGCGTCGCGCGCGGTCTCCAGTGTCGGCAGGCCGGGTGTGCCCGAGGTGCCGGCGGCCGCGAGGTCCAGGGGCGCCGCCTCGGGCTCCGCGGGCGCGCAGAACGGGCAGCGGGGGTGCGGGAACAGCGGTTCGGCGGTCACGTCCAGCGAGGCCATGTCCTGGACGAGGAGCCGCCCGGCGGTCTCGGCGGGCAGCGAGCCGGAGGTCGCGCGGAACACCTCGTACCCCAGCAGGTTGCCGATCATCGCGGCCAGCGGCCGCCCCGGCACCGGACCCGCCGCGAGGGGCGCCTCCGGCAGCGCGAGGGCGCTCCACAGCCCGGCCGCCGCCGGGCCGCCGCGCGCGGAGCCCAGCCGCAGGGCCGCGCAGGACCAGCAGCCGGCGGTGCCGTGGGCCATGAGCGGGCCGACGACCGCGTCGTTCCCGTACGACCAGGCGGGCAGCAGGCCGCGTCCTTCGGGGACCCCCGCGCGCAGCAGCGGCAGCAGCCGCGCCGGGGCCGCCGCCCCGCCCGTCACCACGACGAAGTCGTACTCCGTCAACTCGGTCCATCCCAGGGGCTGTCCGGGCAGCGTGCGGACCTCCACCGGGCAGCCGTCGGCGACGGCCTCGGCCGCCTCGGCCCTTACCTCGTCCGTGTCGGCGCCCGGCAGGACGCCGATGGCCGCGCAGCCGTTGCGCACCAGGCTGAGCGCGCACCAGCGGGCCACCGCGTCGTCGCCGACGACGGCGACCCGGGTGCCGCGGAAGCGCAGGAAGCGGGCCTCGGCGTCGTCGGCGTAGTGGTCCGCGTAGGCGATCTGCGGCGCGAATCTGCGGGCGACGTCCGGCGGCGGCGCGGCGGCCCGCTCCGGCTCGCCGGGCTCGGAGACCGAGCGGGCGAAGTCCCGTTCGTACAGGGTCTTCACGAGTTCGCCGACCATCGCGCGCTGCGGGTCGCCCAGCCCCTCACAGAGCTCCGTCACGGTGTGCTCGCCCGTCAGGTGCGGGACGATCAGGGTGGCGAACCGGTAGGCGGTGCGGGCGGTGAGGCGGAAGCCCCCGTCGGAGTTGTGGAACAGCACTCCGTCGGGCGTTTCGGTGAAGAGGACGTCGCGGCGGATCCTGGGACGGGTCGCGGCGACGAACTGATAGCTGTCCAGGGACATGGAACACCTCTGATTGCGGTCTGGTGGGGACAAGGCGTGAGGTGGGAAATGCCGGCGGGGAGGCGGCCGGGGCCTCCCGGCGGGGCGGTCAGGCCGCGACGCCGTCACGGCCCCGGGCCAGCCACCGCGCGCAGACGCGGAGGAAGGCGTGGATCCGGTAGGGCTCGCCGGGCGGTCCGTCCTCCAGCATCCCGGCCTCCACGAGCTGTTCGAGCACGCTCTCGTCCCCGGCTGTGGCGGGACCGGAGTGCGGCTCGAGCGCGCCCAGCCGCAGGAACGCCTCCCGCAGGTGGGGCGGGAGCGCGCCGACGGCCTGCCCGAAGACCTCGGGCACCGACAGCCGGGGGTCCTCGGCGAGGGCCAGCCGGCCCGGCGGGTCCTCCGCGAGCCAGGCCGCGCAGTCGGCGACGGACAGCCCCGGCCGGGTGAGCAGCCGCCCGGCGGCGATCCGCAGCGCGAGCGGGAACCCGCCGCACACGGCGGCCAGTTCGCGTGCCGCCGCCTCCTCGGCGGCGATCCGCCCGGTCCCGGCGAGGCCGGCGAGCAGGGCGAGCGACTCGGCCGGTGCGAGCACGTCGAGCCGGTGCACGAAGCCGCCGTGCGTGGCGACCGCCGCCGCGAGGGCGCGCCGGCTGGTGACCAGGACCGTGCTGCCGCAGGTCTCCGCCAGCAGCGGCAGCACCTGCCCGGCGCCCGCCGCGTTGTCGAGGATCAGCAGCCGCCTGCCGGTCCCGCCGTCGCCGTCCGGGCCGGGCAGCAGCTTGCGGGCCTCGTCGACGTCGAGGGGGTTCCCGTCGGGCCGGGCGAGGTCGACGGCGGACACCCCGCCGGGGAAGGCCCGGCGGACCTCGTACGCGCTCTGCTGCGCGAGCGCCGACTTGCCGATCCCGGGTGCTCCGGAGACGACCAGCAGCCGGGGCCCGTCGGCGTCGGAAAGCCGCGCCGCCAGGGCCCGCAGGTCGGCGGCGCGGCCGGCGAACCCGGGCACCGGCACCGGTCCGGCCCGCTCCGGCACCCGGTCGGAGACGGCCACCGCCGGCCGCGTCGGGGCCGGTTCGAGGTCCTCGGCGCGGGCGGCCGGGCCCAGCTCCTCGGCCCGCAGGATCGCCATCTCCAGGCGCCGCAGGCCCGGGCCGGGGTCGACGCCGAGTTCCTCGCGCAGCCGCTCGCGCACCGTGCGGTACTCGGCGAGCGCCTCGGCCTGCCGGCCGGTGCGGTAGAGGGCCTCGACGAGCTGCTCGGTGAAGCGCTCGCGGACGGGCTGGCGGCGGGCGCCGTCGTACAGGTCGATCAGTACCTGGTGGCAGTTCCCGGCGGCCAGCTCCAGGTCGCACACCCGCTCCAGGACCCGCAGCCGCTCCTGTTCGAGGGCGGGCACCGCGTCCCGCTGGAGCATGCCCGAGGCCACGTTGGACAGTGGCTGCCCCTGCCAGAGGGAGAGCGCCTCCCGCAGCCGGTACAGCTCCTCGGGGGTTCCGGCGGCGGCCCGCGCCTGCGCGGTCAGCAAGCGGAACAGGACGAGGTCGAGGGTCTCGGTGTCGTTGCGCATCCGGTAACCGCCCGGCACGGCTTCGATGGTGGTCGCGGATATACCGTATTTCGCGAATAACCTGCGAAGGCGCAGGACGCAGGTCTGGAGTGCGGCACGGGCGGTCGCGGGAGGCTCCTCGTCCCATACGGCACGCAGCAGATAACCGGTGGAAACCACGGCCCCCGGGTGGAGCAGGAGGGCGGCGAGGAGACTGGTCGGCTTGGAGGGTTTGAGAACTACTGTCTCGGGGCCGTGCGCAATACTCAAGGGCCCCAAAAGCTGGAACCGCATTGATGGTCCCCCGTGTCGGGTCACGTGTGCAGCAAATGAGCGTGACGGGGGCGTTGTTCCGCCGAGCAGTCGTGCCGGTCGTGCTCCGGAAAAGGTCCGGACCAGTGCCCGCGGCTGCTCGCCGCTCCCCGTTGGGCGGTGAATGACTGGAACCCTACAGAACGGATCTTGTGAAAGTCGAGCCGAGATCCGGATCAATTCCGGCACACCGGGCGTTCTTCTCCTCTCCGTCACCCCGTAATTCCGTGGAGTTACCGCCGGTCCGTCAATTCTGTTCACAGATAAACGAGTCCCGATGGATGGATCGCTCGAGTATCGATGGAGGGCGCATTAACGGAGGGTTCTCCGGTGGCCGGATCAAATGCCCCGGATGGCGGGTTCCCGCTGCGGTCCCGGCCTCGGAACGGCGAATTCCGGATCCCGAACCGGAATCCGCCGCCGGAGGCCGCCACGGGGCGCGGCGCGCTGCCCGGAGCGCTATTCGAAGCGGGCCGTGTCCCCCGCACCCCGGCGCAGGATCTCCGCCTCGCCGCCGGAGAAGTCGATGACCGTGGTCGGCCGGGTGCCGCAGTCCCCGGAGTCGACCACCGCGTCCACCACGTGGTCCAGCCGCTCCTTGATCTCCCAGCCCTGTGTCATCGGCTCCTCCTCGCCGGGCAGCAGCAGCGTGCTGGAGACCAGCGGCTCACCCAGCTCGGCCAGCAGCGCCTGGGTGACGAGGTGGTCGGGGATCCGGACCCCGACCGTCTTCTTCTTCGGGTGCATCAGCTGGCGCGGCACCTCCGGAGTGGCCCTGAGGATGAAGGTGTAGGGGCCCGGGGTCGCGGCCTTGACGGCCCGGAACACGTCGTTGTCCACGTACACGAACTGCCCCAGCTGGGCGAAGTTCTGGCACACGAGGGTGAAGTGGTGCCGGTCGTCCAGGTTGCGGATCGACCGGATCCGCGCGATGCCGTCCCGGTTGCCCAGCTGGCATCCCAGGGCGAAACAGGAGTCCGTGGGATATGCGATGAGCGAGCCCGAGCGGATGCCGTCGGCCACGCTGGTGAGGGTGCGCCGCTGAGGGTTCTCGGGGTGCACGTCGAAGTACTTCGCCATCCGCCGAGACTACGGGAGACCGGACCGGCGCGCTCCGCCCCCCGCTCCCCGGCTCCGCCCCCCCGCTCCCCGGCTCCGCCCCCCCGCTCCCCGGCTCCGCCCCCCCGCTCCCCGGTCCCGCCGCCCCCGCCCCCCTGCCCCGTCTCCGCCTCCCGCGCCCCGCGCGGCGCGCTCCGTGCCCCGCTCCCTTGCGCCGTCCGGGTTCACTTGGGACGCCCGTTCGGGCGCAGCGCCGAGTTTATGATCATCGTTTCGGCTTCCCGTCCTCTTTGATGCTGCCATCCGGCCGAAGGACAACAGGGAGGGCCGCGTGGCGAAGTCACGGACGAAGGCGTGGAGTGCGGTCGCCGCGGTGACGGGGGCCGCGCTGGCCCTCGCCAACGCACCGGGCCGGACGGCCGAAGCGGCGGCGGCCCCGGGGACCGCGTCCGGGGCCGCGGTCACCCTGCTGGTCGGCCACGCCGTGCAGGGGGTCGAGGGCGCGGACCGGGCGGACGCCCCCCGGTGGTGCGCCGCCGGAGCCTTCCGGGGCGGCCACTGCGGCACCTGGCAGGAACGCCGGGTGCTCGCCACCGCCCGGGGCGGCAGCGTCCTGTGGGACCCGGCGCTCGGCGAGACCGGCGGACTCCCCACCGACTCGCGCGCCCCACTGGAGATCGCCCTCGCCCGGCCCGAGGCCGGCCGCCTCACCGACGTCACCGTCACCGACGGACGCGGCCGCCACCTCGCCGGCGAACTCGGCCCGGACGGCGCCCACTGGCACAACACGGAACCCCTGCGCGCCGGACAGGACTACACCGTGCGCGTCGGCGCCCAGGACGGCACCGGCGCCCCCGTGGGCGTCGGCATGGTCTTCCGGACCGCCCCGCCCGAGGCGCCCGCCGACGGGGGCAGGCTCACCGCGGAGTTCGGCCCCCGCCCCGGCACGTACGGCGCGGGCGAGGTCGTCACCGCGGAACTCAGCCACCCCGTCCCCGCCGACGCCCCGGAAGCCCGCGCCCGCGTCGAACGGGCCCTCCAGGTCACCTCGCGCCCCCAGGTCGAAGGGGCCTGGCACTGGGTCGACGCCTCGACCCTGCACTTCCGCCCCCGCACCTACTGGCCCGCCCACACCGTCGTCCGCGTCCGCAGCGGCCTCGACGGGGTCGACCTCGGCGAGCACGGCCACGGAGGCCCCTCCGACCCCGTCGAGTTCACCGTCGCCGACCGGATCGAGGCCGTCACCGACTCCGCCGCGCACGAGATGACCGTACGCCGCAACGGACGCGTCATCCGGACCATCCCCGTCACCACCGGCAAGGCCGGCTTCCGCACCCGCAGCGGCGTCAAGGTGGTTCTCGGCAAGGAGTACAAGGTCCGCATGCGCGGCGACACCGTCGGCATCAAGAAGGGCACCAAGGAGTTCTACGACCTCCCCGTCTTCTACGCGACCCGGGTCACCTGGAGCGGCGAGTACGTCCACGCCGCGCCCTGGTCGGTCGAGGCGCAGGGCGAGGAGAACGTCAGCCACGGCTGCACCGGCATGTCCACCGCGGACGCCGCCTGGTTCTACAAGACCGTCCGCGAGGGCGACATCGTCGAGGTGGTCAACAGCGGCGGCGCGAGGATGGACCCCTTCGGCAACGGCATCGGCGACTGGAACGTGGACTGGCGCACCTGGCTGGCGGGCAGCGCCCTGACCCGCGCCGCCGCCCCCCACCAGCAGCAGCCGGACGGCCCCTCGCGCCTCGACCCCACCACATGAGGGGCTGAGCGGTGGCACCCCTCGCGGTGGGCCCGGCACCCTCCGCCGCCGTCCACCCCAGGCGGGCGCTGCTCGCCGGCGCGGCCGGGAACTTCACCGAGTGGTACGAGTTCGGCGTGTACGGTGCCTTCGCCACGGTCATCGCCGACCAGTTCTTCACCCCCGCCGCCGAGGCCGGCCGGGGCGGCGCGGGCCCGCTGGTCGCCACCTACGCCTCCTTCGCGGTGTCCTTCTTCTTCCGCCCCGCCGGAGCCCTCCTCTTCGGCCGCCTCGGCGACCGCGTCGGCCGCCGCCCCGCCCTCGTCCTCGTCATCGCCCTCATGACCCTCGCCACCACCCTGATCGGCCTCCTCCCCACCCGGGCCGCCATCGGGACCGCCGCCCCCTGGCTGCTCACCCTGCTCCGCGTCCTGCAAGGGCTCTGCCTGGGCGGGGAGTTCGGCGGTGCCGTGGCCCTGATGACGGAAGCCGCGCCCCCGGGCCGGCGCGGCCGCCACGGAGCCTGGCAGTCCTTCACCGTCGCCCTCGGCCTGCTCGCCGGCGCGGCCGTCGCCGCCCTGCTGGCCGCACTGCTCTCCCCGGCGGCCCTGCACGCCTGGGGCTGGCGGATCCCCTTCCTGCTGGCCCTGCCCCTGGGCCTGGCCGCGTACCGGCTGCGCACCGGCCTGCCCGACGAACGGCCGCCCGAGCCCGAGCCCGAGCCCGACAGCGCGCCCGCGCACGCCTCGGCGACGGCGGGGGAGGGGCCGCAGCGCCCCGCCGGCACCGCCCGGGCCGTCCTGCTCGGCGTCACACGCATCATGGGCTGGTCCGCTGCCGGGTACACCTTCCTCGTGGTGCTGCCCTCCTACCTCCAGGCCACGCTCGGAGCCTCCTTCCGTCAGGCCCTGACCGCGACCGCCCTCGCCAACCTCGGCTTCGCCGCCGCCATCCTGCCCGCCGGCGCCCTCAGCGACCGCGTCGGCCGCCGCCCCGTCATGCTCGCCGGAGCCCTCGCCGTCACCCTCTTCGCGTTCCCCCTCCTCCACCTCCTCCAGGACCCCGCCGCCCCCGCCGCCGCCCGGGCCGCAGCCGTGCTCGGCGCGGGCGCCACCGTCGGGCTGCTCGCCGGCCCCGGGCCCGCCATGCTCGCCGAGATGTTCCCCGCCCGGGTGCGCTGCACCGGACTCGGACTGGCGTACGCCCTCACCGGCGCGGTGTTCTCCGGCTGCGCGGGCCTCGTCATCACCGCCCTGACGGCCGCCACCGGCGACCACGACATCCCCGCCTACTACGCCGCCGGCACCTGCGCCCTCAGCGCCCTCGCCCTCGCCGGGCTGCGCGGCGACGACCACAAGAGGCCCCTGCGATGAGGACGGACGGATGAAGGTCATCGGCCTGATGTCGGGCACCTCCCACGACGCCGTCGACGCGGCCGCCGCCCGGCTGACCCTGGAGGACGGCGGCGCGACCCTGCGGCTGGTCCCGCTCGGCATGGTCAGCGACCCCTACGGGGCCACCCTGCGCGAGGCCCTCGCGGCGGCCCTGCCACCCGCGCCCACCACCCTGGCCGACGTCTGCCGGCTCGACACCCGCATCGGGCAGGCCTTCGCCGCGCTCGCCGGCCGCGCCGACCGCGAACTGTGCGCCGGCCGGGCCGCCCTGATCGCCTCCCACGGCCAGACCGTCTACCACTGGAGCGAAGCCGGACAGGTCCACGGCACCCTCCAGCTCGGCAACCCCGCCTGGATCGCCGAGGCCACCGGCCGGCCCGTCGTCTCCGACTTCCGGCCCCGCGACGTCGCGGCCGACGGCCAGGGCGCCCCCCTCGTCGGCCTGATCGACCTGATGCTGCTGCGCGGCCGCCCCGGCGCCCCCGCCGCCCTGAACCTCGGCGGGATCGCCAACCTCACCGCCCTGCCCCCGGCCGGCCCGCCCGTCGCCTTCGACACCGGCCCCGGCAACGCCCTGATGGACGCCGCCGTACGCGAACTCACCGGCGGGCGGCTCGGATACGACGAGGACGGAGCCCTGGCCGCCGCCGGCCGCGTCCACGAACCGCTGCTGCGGCGGCTGCTCGCCGAGCCCTACTACCGGCTGCCCGCCCCCAAGACCACCGGCAAGGAACTGTTCCACCCCGGCCACCTGCGCACCGTCCTCGACGGCTTCGCCGCCCTCCCGCCCCCGGACCTCCTCGCCACCCTCACCCGGCTCACCGCCCGCACCGTCGCCGACGCCCTGCGCCCGCTGCGCGTCACCGAGGTCATCACCTCCGGCGGCGGCACCCGCAACCCCGCCCTCATGGCCATGCTCCGCGAGGAACTGCCCCCGGAAACGGCCCTGCTGGACTCGGCGGCCCTGGGCCTGCCGGCCGCCGCGAAGGAGGCCTACGCCTTCGCCGTCCTCGGCTTCCTGACCCTGCACGGCCTGCCCGGCAACGCCCCCGGGTGCACCGGGGCCCGGGGCCCCCGGGTGCTCGGCTCCCTCACCCCGGGCCACGGGCCGCTGCGACTGCCGCCCCCGCCGGCCCGGCCGCCGGTACGGATCGCCGTGGGCCCGCCGCCGTGAGCGCGACGGCGCCCGCGGCGCGCGCCGGGGGCACGGGACGGCGTACCGCCACCGCGTACTCCTCGCGCCACAGCTCGAACATCAGCAGCGCCCAGACGGCGGTCGCCAGCCGGTCCGACGGCCGGGCGAACTGCGCGGCCAGCAGCCGGTGCACGGCCGCCGGATCCAGCAGCCCGGCCGTGCGCAGCCGCGCCGGGGAGAGCACCTCCCGGGCGAGGCCGGCCAGCGGGCCGTCCCGGCGGAGCAGGGCCGTCACCGGCAGCCCGGCCGGCCAGGCCCCGGCACCGGCCGCGACGGAACCCGGCGCCGTCGCGGGCAGGGCCGCCCAGGCGCGCCGCGGGGACAACGGCAGCCGCGCCCTGACCCCGTGGGCCGCGCTCAGGTGCGCCAGGCGCCGCAGCCCGCGCGCGGGCAGCAGCACCTCCAGCTCGAAGCGGGCCGCCGCACCGCCCAGCCCGGCACCCGAGCCGAGCCGCTCGGCGACCGAGCGGGCCGCGTCGCCCCGGCCGGCGAGGTACGCGCGGTAGTCGGGGCTGTAGAGGCGGGAGCGGGCATCGGCCGGGACGGGGCCCAGCGCGTCCGCGTACGAGGCCGCCGAGCCGGAGCGCACGGCCGCCGCGACGCGCAGCCGGCCCTCGGCGAGCTCCTCGACCGGATCCGTGGCCAGCACGGTACGGAAGCCGGCCCGGCGCGCGGACTCGAAGAGGAGGTGGCCGCTCAGCGCCGCCGGGTCGGCGTCGGGCTGTCCCATCCGCCAGGCCAGTACGGGCAGCAGCCCGGCGAGCCGCGCCGCGTCGAACCGGCCCGGCCCGGCGTCCTCCGGGCCGGCCGCGGACGACCGCCCGGACGGTTCCGCGGCCAGGCCTGCGGTCGGCAGGCCCGAGGGCCCCGCCGGAGGGCCCGCGGTCGGGCGGCCGGAGGGGCCCACCGAGGGCAGCACGCCCCCGGCCAGCCCCGCGACGAGCTCGGCCCCCGGCCCCCCGGACCCCAGCAGGCACACCGGCCCCGCCCCGCCCGAGCGCCGCCGCACCTGCTCCGCCAGCCGCTCCCGCGCCCCCGCCGCGTTCCCGGGCGCGGGCACCGTCCGCCGGGCGGGCTCCGCCCGGCGCACCAGCCGCAGCCCGGCGCGGCGCGAGCAGACGGCGGTCGTCCCGGGCGGCAGCACCCGCACCCCGTCGATCAGCGTCCGCCCGCCGAGCGGCGCCCCCGTGGTCAGGTACGCGTCCAGGCCGGGCTCCCACAGCCCCGGCCGGTCCGGCAGCAGCGCCAGCAGCGCCGGAACGTCCGAGGCGTAGTACAACGCGCCCCGGTCCGGCTCCCAGTGGTAGTAGAGCGGGACGCCCCCCGTCGCGTCGACGGCCAGCACCAGCACCGGCTCGGAGCGCGCGTCGACCACCGCCGCCGCGTACGCGCCCGCCAGGTGCTCCGCGCACTCCGCGCCGTCGAGCTCGTAGGCGGAGCGCGCCAGCGCCGAGTCGTTCCGGTCGGCGACCGGGAGGCCCCGTACCTCCAGCCGGGTGGCGAGGGCGAGCCGCCCGTCGAGTTCCCCGTCGAGGGCGGCCGCGATCCGGCCGCGGTCGGAGATCCGGCCCGCCGCCAGCGCCCAGCCCTCGCCGTGGCACAGGGCCGGGCCGTCGCCGGGAGGGCCGGTGCGCAGGTGCGCGGCGGCCGCGCGCAGCCGGTGCGCCGGGAGGCCGGCGCCGAGGTGGCCGAGGATTCCGTTCATGGTGATCACTTCCTTGTGAGGGTTCCGGTCCCCGAGGGCAGAGCGCCGTCCCGGCCGCCCGGGACCGCGACCCGTGCGCGGTCCCGGTCCGGTCCGGGGAGCGGCCCGCGGGCGGGCACGAGGTCCGCCAGCGCGGCTTCCAGGAGTTCGGCGGCGACCGGCGCGCGCAGCTCGCCGTGGTGGGCGTACGGGTCGCCCAGCCCGCGCAGCAGCACCATGCGGGTCTCCTCCCGGCCCCCGGTCACGGCCGCCGCCACCTCGCGCGGGCGGAGCCCGCCGGGCAGGGCCCGGGCGGCGCCGGCGCGGTCCAGGAGGTCCTCGTGGGCGGCCTCGTCCGCCGGGTCCAGGAGCCCCGACCGGCGCGAGACGCCCGCCGCGGCCCGCAGCCCCAGGGCGAGGGCGTCCCCGTACGGGAGGTCCGGGCCGGCCAGGCTCCGCACGGCCCGGGCGACGGGGTCGCCGTAGTGCAGGGCGGCGGCGGGGCCCCGTTCGAGGGGGTCGTGGAGGCAGAGCGCGGCCCGGGCCTCCAGGCAGAGGGAGACGGACGCCGCGAGGCCGCCGGGGTCGTGGCCGCCGCCGGGCCGCAGCCGCCCGGCGACGCGCCCGGCGGAGGCCGGAACGACGGCCAGCACGGTGCGCAGCAGCGGGCTCAGCCCGGCCCGCAGCCGGGCGGGGGGCAGGGTCCGCAGGAGCTCCAGCTGGATCCGGACCAGGACCGGGGCCGAGATCCTGCCGCCCGGTCCGGCCACCGACAGGGCCGTGTCCGTCATGGCCCGCAGGGTGGTGGGGACGCGGACCACGGGCGGCCGGGTGCCGTCGGCGTACCGGGCCCGGCCGGCCGCGCCGATCACCCGGCTGCCGCCGAGCGCGACGACGAGGGAGCCGTCCGGGACCGGGAGGGGGCCGTCGCCGTCGGGCCACAGCACCCCGGCGGGCGCGGCCGCGCCCAGCAGGCGCAGGGTGCGCGCCGCGTGCTCGCGCGGCAGGCCGGGGGAGGTGACGAGGACGATCCGGCCGGGGGCCGGTTCGTGCGGGAGGCCGCAGAGCCCGTCGGCCGGGCCGCCCCCGTGGCGGATCTGCACGGGGACGTGCACCGGGCCGCAGAGCAGGGACCGGTCGATGCTGACGGGGGAGAGGTGTGGGGACATGCCGCTCACGATCCGGGCGCCCGTACCCCAGGGGCATGAGGCCCAGACCCCGTCCGCGTCCCCCTCGCCCTGTCCCACGCCGTCCCGGCCCCACGGCATGGTCACCCAGGGTCGTCACTCCATGACTGTTAGTGTCGATCCGTGGACGAAGAAGACCGAACCATCCCCCGGGTCTTGATCGTCGACGACCACCCCCTGTTCCGCGAGGGGCTGCGGGCCGCCCTGGAGAGCACCCGGGGCGCGGTCGTCGTCGCCGAGGCCGAGACCGGCGGCGAGGTCCCGGACGCCGTGGACCGGCACCGGCCGGACGTGGTCGTGATGGACCTGTCCCTGCCCGACGTCTCCGGGATCGAGGCCACGCGCCGCCTCGCCGGCACCCATCCCGGGCTGCCGGTCCTCATGCTGACCATGTCCGACGACGACGGCAGCCTCCTCGCCGCCCTCCAGGCGGGGGCCCGCGGCTACGTGGTCAAGGGCGCCGGCTCCGAGGAGGTGCTGCACGCCCTGCGCACGGTCGTGGCGGGCGGCGCCGTCATCGGCTCGGAGATCGCCGCCCGGCTCTCGGCCCTGCTGGCGGGCGGCCACCGGCGTGACGCCGGACAGCTCTTCCCGGCCCTGACCTCCCGGGAGGTGGAGGTGCTCGAACTGATCGCCCGGGGCCACGACAACCGGCGCATCGCCCGGGAACTGGTCCTGTCCGAGAAGACCGTCCGCAACCACATCACCCACGTCTTCGAGAAGCTCCAGGTCACCTCCCGCGCCGAGGCCGTCGCCCGGGCCCGGGACGCGGGCCTGGGCGCCGACGCCTGACCGGAGCCCGGAGCCCGGAGCCCGGAGCCCGGAGCCCGGAGCCCGCAGCCGCGGCCCCGCGCCCGGAGTCCCGGTCCGGGACCACGGCCCGCAGGCTCTCGGGCCCCGCCCCGCCCCGCCCCGCACCGCGAACCGGGACACCCGCCCCATGCGCCCGGGACCGGGGGCCCGCCAGGCTGGAAACCAACGCACCGAGCGGCCGGGGAGGCCGACATGCGCACAGCGAACCGGACCACCGCGAGCACGCCCCGCTCGGGGCCGGAGATGCTGCCCGCCTACGCCGTCTGCGTCCTCACCATGCTCGCCGCCGTCACCTGGGGCGTCGTCACCCTCACCCACATCGGCCACCCCGCCCTGCGCGCCGTACGGCTCCACCTCGCCGCCGACCACGTGCTCGTGGGCCTGGGCATCGCCCTCACCGGCATGGTCTTCGCGGCCCGCCGCACGGCCCGCGTCCTCGGCTGGCTCATGCTGTGCTCCGGCTGCCTGCTGACCCTCGCCCAGGTGGTGCCGCAGACCGCCGTGGTGCACGGGGCGGGCCCGCGCCTGCTCACCGTCGTGTTCATCCTGGTGATGGTCGCCTTCACCCTGATCAACATCATCATCTATCCCATGCCGCTCTGGCTGCCCACCGGCCGGTTCCCGCGGTGGGGCGCGCCGTACGTGGCGTTCACCGCCCTCTTCAGCGCGGCCCAGCAGTACTACGTCTTCACCCGTCCCGGCTTCGTCTACTACGGGGTACCCACGCCCATCTCCGGCCCCGGATGGTCGGGCCCGGCACGCCTGCTGACCCCGTGGATGGACACCGCGTCACTGTGGGTGCCGCCCGTCATCGCGGGCGTCGGCATCCTGCTCATGGCCGTCCGGTGGCCGCGCACCGACAAGTCCGACCGCCCGTACGCGATCCTGGCGGTGCCGTACCTGCTGTGGATCGCGGTCATCGCCGTCAACCAGTACGGCGACCCGCCGATGGGCTTCGAGGTCGTCATCGTCTACCTCGCCGCCGCCTCCTGGCCGGCGACCGTCGGCTACGTCCACATCCGGGAGCGCACCTGGGCCCTGGACCGGGCCGGGCGCCGCATCCTGACGGCCTTCGTCCTCACCTTCGGCCTGTTCATGGCCTACGCGGGGGGCGCCTTCGTCCTCGACTACTTCGCACCCGGCTCCCTGAACCCGGAGTCCGGGCTGATGGCCTGCCTCACCCTGCTGGTCGGCGTCCTGCTGCGGCCCACCGCCCGCTGGGCCGCCCGGCTGGTCGACCGCTACTACTACGGTGAACGCGCCCAGCCGTACCAGGCCGTGCGGGCCCTCGCCGACCGGCTCAGCCACGCCCTCGACCCCGGCGACATGCCCCGCCTGCTCTGCGACACCGTCGTGCACACCCTGCGGCTGCCGGCCGCCCGCCTGGTGATCCGCACCCGGCACGGGGACCGCGAACTCGCCCGCCTGGGCAGCCCGGGCAGCGGGGACGAGGCCTTCCCCCTCGTCCACCGGGACAACGCCATCGGACACCTCTACGTCCCGCCGCGCGCGGGCGAACTCGCCCTCGACCAGCAGGACCGGGAGGCCGTGCGCATCCTGGCCGACCACAGCGCGCCCGCCATCGCCTCGCTCCAGCTGTACGAGGAACTCCAGTCGAGCCGCGAACAGATCGTCCTGGCCCGCGAGGAGGAGCGGCGCCGGCTGCGCCACGACCTCCACGACGGCCTCGGCCCCGCCCTGTCCGGGCTGCGCCTCCAGGTCGACGCGGCCCGCACGGCCATACCGCCCGGCTCCCGCGCCGCGGCCCCGCTGGCCGCCGTCTCCGAGGGGATCGGGCAGGCCATCGACGAACTCCGCCACATCACCGGCGGCCTGGCCCCCGCCGCGCTGGACGGCGCCGACCTGCCGCGCGCGCTGCGCCAGCTCGCCGAGCGCCTGGGCCGCGACCTCCGCATCACGGTGAGCCTGGCCCCCGAGCCGTTCCCGGGGCTGCCGGCGGCCGTCGAGGTGGCCCTGTACCGGATCACGGCGGAGGCCCTGAACAACGTGGTCCGCCACGCCCGGGCCGGCCACGCGCACGCGGCGGTGGTGCTGACCCCGGAGGCGGTGACGGTGGAAGTCGCCGACGACGGCACGGGCGTTCCCGAGGGAGCCTCCCGCGACGGCGGTGTCGGACTGCGCTCGATGGCCGAGCGCGCCGAGGAGCTGGGCGGCACCTTCGCCCTGGTCAGCACGGGGGCCGGGACCGTCGTCAGGGCGGTGCTCCCGCGTACGGCCGGGACCGGAGCGGGACCTGGGGACCATGTGCCCGGGACACGGGGCTCCGTACGTTGATGGTCCGAGGTCCGAACGGGCCCCGGGAGATCCGAGAGAAGAGGAACCATCATGTACGCGAAGATCGCTCGCCTCGCCCCGGCCGCACTGCTCACCGCCGGTCTCGTCCTGGCCGGTCCGGCCGCCCTCGCCGCCCCGCAGCAGTCCACCGCCGCGGTGTCGGTGCAGGAGCACAAGGCCACGGGCAAGAAGGGGCCCTACCCGAGCAAGGCGTCCTGTGAGTCCGCCGGGAAGAAGGGCCACTACAAGAAGTACACGTGCAAGCTCGAAGGCCACAAGAAGTGGTACCTGTACTACACCACGAAGTGACCGGAGGGCAGCTCCCCCAGCCGGGCCCGGGACTCATGTCCCGGGCCCGGCGCCTCGTGCGCGCGGGCGCCCGGGGTCACGTACGGACCGCGGGCGGCGTCGGCAGACCCGCACCCTGCTGCTGTACGAGGGTCAGCAGGACCAGCGCGTCCGTCCACGCCAGCGGTACGACGGCCTTCGGGAGGCCCTGCGCGTCCACCGTCTCCGGCAGTTCGCCGAGCACGTTGCGCTGGGCGAGCACCCAGTCGAGCACCGCCGCGCCCTTGGCCCGTTCGCCCGACGCCGACCAGGCGAGCGCGAAGAAGGAGGTGCTCGCCGTCCAGGTGATGTTCCCCCACCGGGTGTCCGGGTCACTGCCCGGCACCAGCCCGCCGTTGGGCCGCAGCAGCTCCCGGTACGTGGTGTCGAGCGCCCCCGGGAGGTCGGCGGGGGCCTCGTTGAACGGGGGCGCCATGAACGCCGCCGCGCTGTCGTGGCCGTGCAGCCCGTCGACGGTGCGCTGGTAGCCGAGCGGCGCGAACCGCTTGGCGATGCCCCGCTCCAGCTTCCCCGCCGCCAGGGTCCAGCGCGCGGCGTCCCGTTCCAGGCCCAGCCCGGAGGCCAGGTCGGCCGCCGCACGCAGCCCGGACAGCAGCGGCGCCGCGGTCCCGATGTTGGCGGTGTCCGTGGGCAGTTCCCAGTAGTCCGGGGAAGCCGGCGGCAGCCCCTCGCCGTCCAGCAGGGCGGCCGTGCGGTCGGCCGCCTTCAGGATCGCCGGGTACAGCACGCGCAGCCGCTCCTCCCGGTCCGCCGCGGGCGCCGTCCGGTACCACTGCCAGGTCGCCCAGGGCACCCAGCCGTTCGCGTCCAGCTGCCACGGCCGGGCGTCCGGCGGCCCCGACCCGTCCAGCCGGGTCCGTGCCTCCCAGGTGCCGTCCGGCCGCTGCGTCCGCGCGTTGTAGCGCAGGATCCGGTACGCCTCCTCGTCGTGCCCGGTGTGCGCGAACGCGGCCGCCGCGAAGGCGGAGTCGCGCGGCCAGGAGAAGTCCCAGAAGGGGTACCAGGCCGCCGCCAGCGCCCCGTTCGGCCGCAGCAGCGCCCGCATCGACAGCAGCGCCCGCTCCGCGCCCTCGCGCCGGGCCCCCGCGGACCCCGGCACCAGGCCCCGGGCCAGCCAGCGCCGCGACTCGGCGACCTGGGCCAGCGCGCCCGCGTCCCCCGCCTCGACCACCCGGGACTTCTCCGCGCCCTCCGGCAGGTACCGCCAGCGGCCCGACGGCAGCACCAGGACGTTGCTGCCCTCCACGTAGCGGGCGCCGACCGCGAACGCCGGGTCGACGGCCTCCACCACCCGCCCGTTGGAGAGCAGACCGGCCGTCCTGGCAGGCTTCATCGAGGCCGGGACGTAGCAGGCCTCGGTCTCCCCGCACCGCTCCGGCCCCGTCGGGTTCACGTAGAACGCCAGCCGGCCCGCCCCCGGCTGCCAGCCGCCCCGGTCCCGGTCGTACTGCGCCGCCGCCGGGGCGCCCGCCGCGGCCGCCCGCGTGCCGTGCCAGGTCACCGCCCCGCCCCCGGCGGTGGAGGCCTGCGCGAACAG
This sequence comes from Streptomyces sp. NPDC043896, assembly GCF_056435605.1. Classification (NCBI taxonomy): domain Bacteria; kingdom Bacillati; phylum Actinomycetota; class Actinomycetes; order Kitasatosporales; family Streptomycetaceae; genus Streptomyces; species Streptomyces sp. NPDC043896. Next base: position 309,377 of record NZ_JBWKEE010000003.1, on the reverse strand, counting down.
GTGGTACCGGGCGCCGGGCCGCAGCGCCGCCGACAGCGGCACCTCGACCCAGCCCGCGCCCGGCCCGCCCAGGGCGGCCAGGTCGACGGAGGCCGAGGCGATCGCGGAGCCGGCGTCGCCCCGGGCGGTGCGCACCTGCACGCTCAGCGTCCCGGACGCGGCCGTGCTGCCGAGGAAGAGGGAGACCCGCGAGAGCCGGCCGTCGTCGGAGCTGAACTCCTGGACCCCGGCCCGGCCGCTGCTCCCCGCGCCCGTGATCCCGTACAGGGCCGCCTCGTGCCCGGCGTGCCCGTCGTACGCCGCCGGCGCGCCGGGGGAGAGGGGCCCGTTCGCGGCCGCCGTCCCGCCCGCCGTCTGCGACAGCGTCGCGAGCAGGGCGGTGGCCACCAGCACGGACCGTGTGCGCATCACGCATTGCCTCCACTGTGATGAAGCGTCAAGAAGCCTGGCAGAGCGCGTACGCGGCGCTATTCAGCCAATATCCCCGGCGGTGCCGCCATCGAGGGGACCTCGGCCCCGCAGCCGCGCCGGACACCCCGAACCACCGCCCGGACGGTCCAACGCCCCGTCACCAGCCGGGGTAACGGTCCAGCCAGGACGGGTCCCAGCCCTCCTCGTGGCCACCGCCGCCCGGGAACTCCTCGGCCTCCGACAGCAGGTCCCGGGCGAGCGCGTCCAGCACCCACGCCAGCTCGTGCCGGCTCACCAGCTCCACCGGCAGCGCCCGCTCCCCGTGCGCCGCCCCCAGCAGGGCCCCCGCCACACAGGCCACCGCCTCCCCGTCGGGCGCCCCCGCCGCGAACCGCAGCGCCCGCTCCACCTCCCCGCGCTCCGGGAACGAGGCCGCCGCGTACAGGCCCCCGAGCACTGCCGACCAGGCCGTCTGGTCCGGCGCGAGCCGCGCCAGCAGGGCCGGGTCCCCCGGCTGGGAGACGGCATCGCCGAGCGCACCCGCCAGCAGGCCGAGCTCCGCCCCCGGTACGCCGTCCACCAGGCCCAGCGTCGCCAGCGCGGCCCAGGCCGAGCCCCGCACCGACTCCCCGGCCAGGCAGTGCGCCGCCAGCACGGCCGCGCACGCCGCCGCCCACTGCGCCACGGGGTCCCCGTGCGTCAGCGCCGCCGTCTCACGGGCCCGCTCGACACCCTCCTTGGCGTACCTCGGGGAGCGGGCCGAGCCGATGAGCGCCATCGGGAGCGTCCGGCCCACCGCGTGCCAGCCCCGGCTGCCGGTCACCGCCTGCTCCAGGGTGCCCTGCTCCAGCCCCGACAGGGCCGCCACCGTGGCGGGGGCGCTGCCGCGCTGCTCCGCCAGCGCCGGCACCCCGACGAGCCAGCCGTCCGGCCACGTCCGGCCGTCGAAGCCGGTCCAGCGCTCGCGCACCCGTTCGCGTTCGACGCCCTGGAGGTACGCCCAGCGGCAGTACGCGTGCCAGAGCACGGACGGCGGATGGCAGATCCCCTTGTGGCTGCCGCGCACCGAGGCCCGTATCGAACCCTCCACCGTGAAACAGGCCAGCTGGGTGCACACCCCGGCCCGCACGGTCCCGGGCGGCAGCGGCCCGCCCCGCACCCCGCCCAGGGACTCCCCGACCGCCAGCCCCAGCAGCAGCCCTCGGGTTCCGGCCACCGTCCTGGCCCGGTCCGCCCGCTCCTGGCGCTCCGTCATCCTGTCCATAGGGCCCAGCCCCCTCCATCCGCTTCGAACACCAGCGGGCATCGTACGCAGGGTCTTCCCGGGCGCCTCAGCCGTGCTCCACAGCCGCACCAGCGGCACACCATCGGGTTCGAACACGCTCTCCCTGTCCACCGCCGCGCACGCTTTCGCGCCAATCCGACCCGACCGGCACACGAGGCGCCGGGCCAGACCCACGGGGGAACTGTGATCACTCGACGGACCGCACTCCGGGCAGGCGTCGCCGCCACCAGCATCGTCGGCACCGGCGGCATGCTGCTGCCCGTCGTGAACGCGGTCGCGACCGAGCCGGCGAAGACCGCCGGCGCGGCCGAGCTCGACGCCGCGAGCATAGCCAAGTTCACTCAGAGAATGCCCGTGCCCCCGGTCCTGCAGCCCTACAAGACCACCAGCTCCACCAGCTACTACCGCATGACCCTGAAGGAAGCCACCAAGGAGATCGTGCCGGGCCTGAAGACCCCGCTGCGCACCTTCAACGGCTCCTTCCCCGGCCCCGTCATCAAGGCCGAGTCGAACCGCCGCGTCGTCATCAAGCAGACCAACTCGCTCGCCGTCCCCACCTCGATCCACCTCCACGGCGCCCACGTCCCGCAGGACAGCGACGGCGCCCCGATGGACCTGATCCCGGCCGGCGGCGGCACCAAGACGTACACGTACCCCAACACCCAGCCGCACGCGAACCTGTGGTTCCACGACCACGCCCACCACATGGAGTCGGAGAACGTCTTCCGCGGGATGACGGGCACCTACATCCTCACCGACGACATCGAGCGCAGGCTGCCCCTGCCCGCGGGCCAGTACGACGTCCCGATCTCGCTGCGCGACGCCCGCTTCCTGGAGAGCGGCGAACTCGTGTACCAGATGGGCGACTTCATGAAGCGCAACGTCGTCCTCGCCAACGGCAAGTCCTGGCCCTTCTTCGAGGTCGCGGCCCGCAAGTACCGCTTCCGCCTCACCAACACCTCGAACCAGCGCTTCTTCGACCTGCACCTCGCCGACGACTCCGAGCTCGTGCAGATCGGCACGGACGGCGGCCTGCTCCCCGCCCCGCACCGCACCAACGTGGTCTCGATCAGCCCCGGCGAGCGCGCCGACGTCGTCATCGACTTCTCCCGCTACCCCGTCGGCACGGTCATCGAGCTGCGCAACAAGGACATCGCCCCCTTCGAGTCCGCGGACGTGGTCGGCAAGGTCCTCCAGTTCCGCGTCACCCGCACCGCCCAGGACCGCAGCTCCGTCCCGGACCGGCTGCGCACCCTGCCCGCGCTCGGCCAGGCCACCGTCAACCGCGAGATCGACATGCGCATGGACGAGGCCCCCGGCGGCAGCGCGTACATCAACGGCCAGACGTACGACATGGACCGCATCGACACCGAGATCGCCTACGGTGCCACCGAGATCTGGACCGTGACGAACAGCAACAAGGTGGCCCCGCACAACTTCCACATGCACCTGGTCCAGTTCCGGGTGCTGGAGCGCAACGGCAAGCCCGTCACCTCCGGCCCCGAGACCGGCCTCAAGGACACCGTGCCGCTCAAGCCGGGCGAGACCGTCAAGGTCCAGGCCACCTTCGACGGCTACCGCGGCACGTACGTCTACCACTGCCACCTCTTCGACCACGGCGCCATGGGCATGATGGCCAACATGCGCATCTCCTGACGCACCCCGCCTCCCCCCGGCGCCACCCTCCGCCCCGGCGGCCCCGCGGCCGCCGGGGCGGACCCGTCCCGTTGCCGGATCCGCCCCGTGATCGTTTGACCGCCTGACGGGCCGACGGGCGGGAACGACACACGAGGCGGGTGGCCGGGATGCGGATGGGGCGCAGGGCGGTACTGCGGGGGGCTTCGGCCGGGGCACTGACGGCACTCACCGGACTCCGGCCCCCGGCCCCGGCCGGAGCCGCCGGGCCCGCCGCCGGCCCGGACGGCCGGGCGGACGGCCGGGCCGTCCTCCGCTTCACCCGCGCCACCAACGGCGCCGCCACCGCCACCGCCGACGGGCGGCGCGTCATCGCCGAGGTGCAGAACGTCCTCTGGGCCCTGCCCGGCGACGGTTCGCCCGCCACTCCGCTCACCCCGCCCGACCTGGAACCGGGCCGCCCGGTGTTCTCCCCCGACGGGCGCAGCGTGGCCATGACCGGCTACCGCGGCGGCACCTTCCACATCTGGGTGATGCGGCCCGACGGCACCGGCCTGCGCCGCCTCACGTACGGCCCCTTCGACCACCGCGCCCCCGCCTGGTCCCCCGACGGCCGCACCCTCGCCTTCTGCTCCGAACGCGGCGGCGACCCCGTCTCCGGGAGCCCGTACCGGATCTGGACCGTCTCCCTCGCCGACGGCGGCCTGCGCCGCCTCACCGGAGCACCCGGACAGGACGGCCCGGCCCAGGGCGGCGCCTGGGAGGACCTCGACCCCGTCTTCTCGCCCGACGGCGGCCGCGTCCTGTTCCTGCGCGCCACCCAGACCGGCGAGACCCTCACCGCGCGGACCCTCGCCTCCGTCGCCGCCGACGGCAGCGGCCCCGTACGCACCGAACACACCGTCACCGCCGGCAGCCTGCTCGCCCCCGCCCTCTCCCGGGCCGGCCGCACCGCCTGGATCTCCGCCGCCCCCGGACCCCGCCGGGCCGAGCACCTCACCCTGTACGCCGACGGCCGCCCCGTCCCCCTCGACGGGGACCTGGCCCCCGCACCGCCGCGCTGGATCGGCGACGACCGGCTGCTCATCACCCTCGACGGCCGCTTCCAGGTGATCCGCCCGCACCGCGACGGCCCCGCCCGCGAGATCCCCCTCGACGCCACCCTCGAAGTGTCCCGGCCCCGCTACCGGGTCAAGGAGTACGACCTCGAAGCGGACCGGCCCCGCCCCGTCCGCGGCATCCACCTGCCGGCCCTCTCGCCCGACGGCCGCAGCGTCGCCTTCGCGGCGCTCGGCGCCCTGTGGACCGCGCCCGTCACCGGGGGAGCCCCGCGCCGGATCCTCCAGGCTCCCGCCACCGCCTACGTCCAGGGCCCGGTGTGGACCCCGGACGGCCGCGCCCTGCTCTACACCGACGACCGCGACGGGCTGAACGCCGTACGCCGCCGGGAACTCGCCGACGGCCGCGAGAGCGTGCTCTCCCCGCCCGGCCGCGTCTACGGCTCCCTCTCCCCGGACGGCACCCGGCTGGCCGCCCTCGACCTCGCCGGCCGGCTCGTCGTCCGCGACCTCGCCTCCGCCACCGACACCCCGCTCGTGGCCGCCCTCGGCGGCGGAGGACTGCCCAGCCCGCCCAGCTGGTCCCCCGACGGCCGCCACCTCGCCCTCTGCGACCGCAACCGGCTCAGCCGCCGCTTCCGCGAGGGCCACAACCTGATCCGGATCGTCGACACCGCCACCGGCGCCGCCCGCCTCCACGCCCTCGCCCCGCACACCTCCCTCTCCGACCGCTACGCCTCCGGCCCCGTCTGGTCCCCCGACGGCCGCTTCCTGGCCTGCGTCGCCGAATCCGAGCTCTGGCTGCTGCCCGTCACCCCCGACGGCACCCCCACGGGCCCCGCCCGCCGCCTCACCGGTGAACCCGCCGACCACCCCTCCTGGTCCGCCGGCTCCCGCACCCTGCTCTACCAGTCCAACGCCCGCCTGCGCCTGCTCTCCCTCCGCCCCGACGGCACCCCCGACGGCGCGCCCCGCACCGTCCCCGTCGCCCTGTCCTACCGCCGCCCCGAGCCCGTCGACACCGTCGTGCGCGCCGGACTGCTGTGGGACGCCACCGGCACCCCGCCCCGCGCCGACGTCGACGTGCTCATCAGCGGCGGCCGCATCACCGCCGTCGAACCGCACCGCCCGCGCCGCCGCGCCGCCCGCACCGTCGACGCCTCCGAGGGCACCGTCCTGCCCGGCCTGTGGGACGCGCACGTCCACCCGTACCCCTACACCTACGGAGCCCGCCAGGGCGCCCTGCACCTGGCCTACGGGATCACCACCGCCGTCTCCCTCGGCGGCTCCGCCTACGAACAGGCCCGCCTGCGCGAGGACATCCGCGCCGGCCGCCTCGCCTCCCCCCGGCTGCTGGCCGGCGGCGAACTCCTCGACGGCTCACGCGTCGCCTACAGCATGGGCCGCGCCCACCGCACCCACGCCGGACTCGCCCGCTCCCTGGCCCGCGCCGAGGCCCTGGACTGGGACTTCGTCAAGACCTACGTCCGCGCCCCGTACGCCTTCATGGAAGAGGCCGCCCGCTTCGCCCACGAGCGGCTCGGCGTCCGCGCCGGCTCCCACCTGTGCGCCCCCGGCATCCAGTCCGGCCAGGACCTGACCACCCACCTGATCGCCACCGAACGCGCCGAGTACGGCCACGGTGCCACCCCCGCCGGCCACACCCACCAGGACACCCTGGAGGTCTACACCCGCGGCGGCTTCGACCTCGTCGCCACCCCCTTCACCGCCCTGCCCCTGTTCGGCGCCGACCCCTCGCTCGCCGCCGACCGCCGGGTGACGGCCATGATGCCGCCCTGGGACGCGGCCGCCCTCAAGGCCGCCGCCGGACACCCGCCGACCCCCGAGCAGTACACCGCCCTGGAACGGGAGGTCGCCGTCTACCGCAGCGTCCTCGCCGCCGGCGGCCGCGTCGCGCTCGGCACCGACGCCCCCCTCACCCCCGTCGGCCTCCACCTCCACCTCGCCCTGCGCGCCCTGCACCGGTACGGCCTCTCGCCCGCCGAGGCCCTCACCACCGCCACCCTCACCCCCGCCCGCGTGTACGGCGCCGACGCCCACCTCGGCACCGCCGAACCCGGCAAGCTCGCCGACCTCACCCTCGTCGACGGCGACCCCTTCACCGACTTCGGCCACCTGGTCCGCACCCGCGCGGTCCTCCGCGCCGGGACCGTGTACGCACGCGCCGGCCTGGAAGCCGCCTACCCCGGCCCGGCCGCACCCGCCCAGGCCTGGCGGCCCGTCCTGCGCCAGCTGCACCGCGACTCCTGCTGCACCGCCCACCGCGTCAACGGACTCCTCCTGTAGGGGGGTTACCCCCACCCCCCGGCGGCCGGTCTGCCGGATGGGCCGCCGGGGCGCCCTCAACGAGGCTTGCCCCATGACGACTTCCCGGAACAAGGCCCTCTTGACCCTCCTCTCCGCGGCGGCCGCCGCCACCGCGGTCACCGCCGTCACCCTCCCCGCGCAGGCGGCCGGCGGACCCCGCACCGAGGTGCCCGCCCTCAGCTGGCACCCCTGCGCCAAGCCGGGCGGCCCCGCCACCCAGGAGTGCGCCGACCTCCCCGTCCCCCTCGACTACGACGACCCCCGGGGCCCGCAGATCAAGGTGGCCGTCTCCCGGATCCGCAGCGACCGCCCCGAGGCCCGGCGCGGCACCCTCGTCGTCATCCCCGGCGGCCCGGGCGGCTCCGGCGTACAGCGCCTCACCCAGAAGGGCGCCGCCCTCCGGCAGCAGCTCGGCGGCGCCTACGACCTCGTCGCCTTCGACCCCCGCGGCGTCGGCGGCTCCACCACCGCCAGCTGCGGACTCGCCCCCGAGGACCGCTTCCTGACCGCCCTGCGCTCCTGGCCCGCCGCGGACGGCGACATCACCGAGAACGTCGCCCGCTCCCGCCGCACCGCCGAGGCCTGCGCCCGCAACGGCGGACCCGTGCTGCGCAGCTTCACCACCGCCAACCAGGTCCGCGACATGGACCGCCTCCGCGCCGCCCTGGGCGAGCGCAAGCTTTCCGCCTGGGGCGTCTCGTACGGCACCTACGTCGGCGCGGTGTACGCCCAGACGTACCCCGGACGCACCGACCGCTGGGTCCTCGACAGCAGCGGCGACCCCGACCCCAAGCGCGTCGCCCGGGGCTGGCTCGCCAACATGGCCGAGGGCTCCGAGGACCGCTTCCCCGACTTCGCCGCCTGGGCCGCCCACCCCGACCGCGACAAGGACGGCCTGCGGCTCGCCCAGCGCCCCGAGGACGTCGAACCCCTCCTGCTGTCCCTCTTCGCCTCCCTGGACCGCACGCCCCGCCCGTCCACCACCCCCGGCGTGCCCCTGACCGGCAACGGACTGCGTCAGGCCCTGCAGAACACCCTCTACAGCGACTCCGCCTTCCCCGCCTTCGCCCGGCTCGCCGCCGCCCTGCGCGACCCCGCCCACACCCCGGCCCTCCCCCCGGAGCTCGCCCGGCCCCTGCGCGACGAGGACGCCGCCCAGCTCGTCGCGGTGCTGTGCAACGACGTGGCCTGGCCGGCCGGCTCCCAGGCCGACCGGCAGCGCGCCGTGGACGAGGACCGGGCCCGGCACCCGCTGACCGCCGGCATGCCGGTCAACGTCCTCCCCTGCTCCTTCTGGAAGGACGCCCCCGAGGACAAGCCCACCAAGATCACCAACCACGGGCCCTCCGGCATCCTGATGATCCAGAGCCGCCGCGACCCCTCCACCCCCCACTCCAAGAGCCTCAAGATGCGCGAGGCCCTCGGCGACCGGGCCGTTCTCGTCACCGTCGAGCAGGGCGGCCACGGCGTCTACCTCGGCAACGGCAACGCCTGCGGCGACCGCGCCGTCACCCGCTTCCTCACCACCGGACAGCGCCCCGCCAAGGACACGAGCTGCGCGAACTGACCACCGGCGCCGCGCGCCGCGCGGCCCCACCCGTACGGCGGCACGATGGACGTACAGCCCCCTCCTCCCACAGGGCCGTGGAGATCATCATGAGCACGCACAAGGCGGGGCCCGACACCACCGTTCTCGCCGACTGCCTGGAAGTCCCCGGGATCGGTTTCATCCCCGTCAACGCCTTCGTCCTGCACGCCGAGGAGCCCGTCGTCGTCGACACGGGCCTGGGCCTGCCCGACCGGGACTTCCTCGCCGCCCTCGCCGGCGTCATCGACCCGGCCGACGTGCGCTGGATCTGGCTCACCCACCCCGACCGCGACCACACCGGCGGCCTGTTCGCCCTCCTGGAGGCCGCGCCCCGGGCCCGCGTGATCACCACCTTCATGGGCGTGGGGATCATGTCCACCGAGTGCCCGCTGCCCCTGGACCGGGTGTACCTGCTCAACCCGGGCCAGAGCCTGGACGTCGGGGACCGCACGCTGCGCGCCTTCCGGCCGCCGCTCTTCGACAACCCGGCCACCGTCGGCTTCTTCGACGACCGCACCGGCACCTGCTTCAGCTCCGACTGCTTCGGCGCCCCGCTGCCCACGTCCGACCTGGCCACCTGCCCCGACGTCGCCGAAGTGGACCCGGAGGACCTCAGGGCCGCCCAGCTCCTCTGGGCGAGCGTGGACAGCCCCTGGGCCCAGACGGCCGACCCCGGCCGCTTCCTCGCCACCGCCGACCCGCTGCGCACCGCCGCCCCGGCCACCGTCCTCTCCACCCACCTGCCCCCGGCCCCCGGCCTGACCCCGCGCTTCCTCGACACCCTGACCCAGGTTCCGGGCCTCACCCCCTTCACCGGCCCCGACCAGGCCGCCCTGGAACGTATGCTCGCGGACTTCGCCCCCGGCCCCCGCTAGCGGGGGCGGCCGTCTACGATCGCCGCATGACGGCAGCCTCCGGACCCTCGCTCGCCACCTCCCAGCGGTCCATGGGCGACCCCTCGCAGGCCTACCCGCTGTGGCCGCCCCTGCCGCGCGGCTGCCCGCGTACGAGCACCCCCGCGACGGACTTCCCGCTGGAGGTCGACTACGCCTACGAGGACACCCCCGCCGGCCTCTTCACCCCCCGCCCCGCCCCCGGCGCGGGCGGCGGCCTGGACCGCTGGGCCCCGCTCCTGCCACCCCTGGCCGCACCGGGCCTGGGGGAGGGCGGCACCCCGCTGCTCCCCTTCGGCGACGGCCTCTGGATCAAGGACGAGTCCCGCAACCCCACCTGGAGCCACAAGGACCGGCTCAACCGCGTCACGGTGAGCGCCGCCGTCCACGAAGGCGCCCCGGGCATCGCCGTGGCCTCCTCCGGCAACCACGGGGCCTCCGCCGCCGCCTACGCGGCCCGCGCCGGCCTGCGCTGCGCGGTCCTCGCCTCGGCGGGCGCCCCGCCCGCCGTGGCCTCCTTCCTGAAGGCCTACGGGGCGGTCGTCCTGCCCGTCCCGGCGGAGCACCGCTGGCCCCTGCTGGGCGAGATCCGCGACCGGCTCGGCTACCACCCGGTCAGCAACCTGACCCGCACCCACACCGGCCACCCGTTCGGGTCCGAGGGGTACAAGACCATCGCCTACGAGATCCACGCCGATCTCGGCGTCCCCGCGGCCGTCTTCACCCCCGTCGGCTACGGCGAGCTCCTCTACGGCGTCTGGAAGGGCTTCGCGGAACTGCGCCGGCTCGGTGTCACGGACACCGTCCCCCGTATGTTCGGCTGCGAGCCGGCGGCCGGCGGACCGCTCGCGCACGCCCTGCGCACGGGCGTCCCGGCCGCCGTCGTCCCGGTCGGCCCCACCGACGCCTACGCCATCGACTGCGCGGCCGGCAGCCACCGCGCGGTGCGCGCGGTCCTCGACAGCGGCGGGGCGGCGCTCGCTGTCACGGACGCCGAACTGGCCCGGGCCCAGGCGCGGCTCGCCTCCCAGGGGATCTGGGCGGAGCTGTCGGCCGCGGCCGGACTCGCCGGGCTGGAGCAGCGCACCGCCGCCGGCGAGCGCTTCGACGGGCCGGTGGTGTGCGTGTCCACCTCCAGCGGGTTCAAGGGCCTCGGTGTCGGCGCGGAGCCGCTGGAGCCGGTCGAGCCCACCTGGGAGGCCGTCTCGCGGATCCTGCGCGGATGAATCCGGCCCCCGTACGGGGGCCGGGCAGGGGATCCCCCCGCGCGTCACACCCCCGTCCGCCGGGGCGGTGGTTGACTGGCCGCATGCCGCTCGACTCCTACGGGGTGCTGTCGGGAACCCTGCACCGCAGCTTCCGCGACCAGCCCGACGCCCAGGGCCGCTGGTTCCACGTCAACCTGGAGGTGGACGCGCCCGAGGGCCGGTACCGGTGCGCCGTCGACGTGGACAGCAAACAGTCCGCCACCGGAGTCCAGTGGAAGGCGTTCACCCTCGCCGCCTCCGTGCTCGACCCGGTCCCCGCCCTGGCCCCCGGCTACCACGAGCTCTCGACGAGCTCCGGCTCCGGCGCCCTCGACTACCAGCGCCACCCCGGGCTCCAGCACCGCCCCGGCTGCGCCTTCGCCGTCCGCCCGCCCGCCTGGCTCCGTGACCTCCTCGGCCGGCTGAACCCGCCCCGCCCCTGGACCTCCGGCTCCCACCTCGACGCCGCCCTGGCGCTGGAGCCGATCCTCCTGCCCGGCCGGGAGATCATGGTCTTCGGGGAACCCTTCGCACACGGCCTCGGCATGCACAACATCCACCAGAACCAGGGCGATCCGTACGGCAGCCAGTGGTGGGACGACAACGGCACCTGGCAGGACGGGGCCACCCTCACCCGTCGGCCCGACGGCCAGTACGACGTCTTCCTCAACAAGTTCACCAGCCAGGCCGACCACACCGGCCCCGACGGCCACCCGGTCTGATCCGCGCCGTCCCGCGCGGGCCCAGGTCGTCAGCGGCCGGCGAACAGGCTGCCGAAGCGGTCCGAGGCCCGCGCCCGGACCGCGGGGAGCTGCCGGTACAGGGCCTCTCCCGGGCACTCGGTGGCGAAGACGTCGCGGTGCCCCGAGATCCGCTCCACCGTCACCCGCTCGCCCGCCGTGAAGCGGCCGTTGCCGACGGAGGCGGTGAGGGCGACCCGGCCCGCGGGGTCGTGGCCGTAGCGGCCGAGGGCCCAGGCCGCGAGCCGCGCGACGGCCGCCACGGCCTCGGGCGGGGCCTCGGGCTCCGAGTAGCGGCCGATCACCGCGACGCCCATCGTGTCGATGTTGAAGCCGAGGGTGTGCGCTCCGGTGACCGGGCGTCCGGAGCCGCCGGCCCGGCCCTCGAAGACCGTGCCGCACTTGTCCACGACGTAGTTGTAGCCGAGGTCCTTCCAGCCGTTGACCCGCTCGTGGAGGGCCTGGAGGCCGCGTACGACGGCGGGGGAGTCCGCGCAGTCGTAGTCGTTGCTCTGGGCGGTGTGGTGGACGAACACGGCCGCCACGTCCCGCCCGTACGCGGCGGGGTCGTCAGGGTGCTCGGTCGCGCCCCAGCGGGCCCGGGAGACGATCCGGGGCCGGGCGGCGGCGCCCGCCACCTCGTGCGCCGCCACCTCGTGCGCCGCCACCTCGTGCGCCGCCACCTCGTGCGCCGCCACCTCGTGCGCCGCCACCTCGTGCGCCGCCACCTCGTGCGCCGCC